>NZ_JAWPOL010000006.1:157502-178373 GCF_033391095.1 Vibrio sp. Vb0667
CAACAAAAGTCTCAAAACGAAGGGAAAGAAGCGCAAGGACAACAGTCACAAAATCAGCAAGATTCTGAAAATAAAAAAGAAAAACAAGAAACGGAACAACATCAACCGCAACGAGATGACAAGCAAGTGAAGGATCAAGGTGAACCAATACAGGCTAAAGCGCATCCCGAAAAAATGCATCAGGATGATCCTGAGTTCCGTCGACTAGAAGCAGTAGAAAGTGCTCGCGACCCAAGCTTTTTGATCCGTGCGCAAATGCAACTTCAAGCGCAACAAAAACAACCTCCACAACAATCTCAAAAGGAGTGGTAAGCCTGTGATGAACAAAGGCGTAAAACTGGTCTTTATTTTTGTGGCCAGCCTAATATCCAGTTTCTCGGTGATGGCACAGACACTTCAAGCTAGTGTGAATAAAACACAAGTAGCCAAGAATGAAGTGATTAACCTCAGAATCATTTCAGATACTGAGCTCAGCTCAGACTCAATCGACTTCAATGTTCTAGAGAAAGACTTCTTCTTGGGTCAACCTCGTTATGGCCGCTCTAGCAATAACATTAACGGAAGAAAATCAGTGCGTACCGAATGGAGTATCTCAATTGCACCAATGAAAGAAGGTGTTCTGACTATTCCAAGTTTTTCCGCTGATGGCATGAAAACGGAGCCGATCAAACTACGTGTCAACGCGAGCCAAACAGACCCCAATCTTGATGATCTATTTAGCTTCAATATTACGGTCGACAACAGTACGCTCTACCCTCAGCAATCTGCAACATTACGTATACAACTTCTAATTAAAGCGGACACTCGACGCCTAGATAACCCGCAAATAGTACCTCCGCAGATTGAAGGCATGAAGCTTGAGGCACTGGGTGGCTTACAACAAAGACAGAAGATCTTAAATGGGTTAGAAGTAGCGGTCATAGAGCAGTCGTTTCGCTTAACGGCCAATCAACCAGGCACTTATACCTTGATAGGTCCTAAACTGACCGGTTCTTATATTTATGGCGACAGCTTGACGGGCTCAACCAAAATAATGCCTATCAACACCAAAGCGGAACGCATGCCAATCACGGTCAAACCGATTCCGAGCGAATTTAAAGGTGAATGGCTTCCTGCTTCAGCGTTAGAAATGACACAGAGCTGGCAAGACGATCAAGGTAATCTATTGTCGACTAACGCGATCAACACAGTAAAACAAGGCTCTTCACTCACTCGAACCATTCAAGTTAAGACTCGCGGTACACAAGCCGAATATCTGCCACGAGTCAATATTAGTTACCCGAGTTCACTGCGCGTGTATCCCGAACAACCTAAGTTCGATAGCGCGAGAGATGGCACCGTTACCATGACGGTGAAGCAAGTCATTATTCCTACAGAGGCCGGGAAATATACCTTACCAGGATACGACTTGAACTGGTGGGACAGTCAAAATGATGAAGCGAAGAAAACAACGTTACCAGAGCTAACATTAGACGTAGAGAAAAATGACACTGGGCTAATCACGTTGCCGGAATCGCCTCTTTCAGCGCCTTTAGTGTCAGCCCCTAGTCCTGAATCAAGCGGCGATGTAAACAGTCTCTGGCGAACATTAACCTTTGTTTTCTTAGGGCTTTGGATAATGACATTGGGAATCGCTATTTGGGCATGGAAAAAGCGGTCAATAACAGCGAGTGGAACGGTTTCAAATACTGAACAACCACTTTGCATCGACGCGCTAAAAAAAGTCATCGAAGAGGGCGATGCTGCGAAAATTGAACGCTCTGTAAATGAGTATTTAACCACTCATCAAGACAGGTTAAACCCTGGTGACGTACAAGCAATTAAGCAAGAGCTTAATGCCATGAATCAAGCGTATTTTAGTGCTAACCAACAACCTTGGAGCCCTGATTTGCTGCTAGCGAAAATTCAAAACCTTGGCAAAGCAAACGTAACGAAAACCGACCACCAACTCGAAAAGCTATAAATAACTAAATAACAATGGCAGCTCTCATGAGCTGCCAATTCTCTTATCCGGCCAAATTTTGCTTTAGCGGTTTTATCTAGAGCACCAACCGCCGCCTCTTCCCTATCAAGTTGCTCTTATGAACATCACTTACTCAACAAAACTTGGGGCTCGTATTCGTATCGCCTTACACAATTTCGCCCATGATTCTTCGCTTGATAGAGTGCCTTATCCGACAACTGATATAAATGGTCGAAATTAAAGTCTTTGCCTTTCGCTTTATAACAGGAGTAACCGACTGAAACGGTAAGTAACTCCCCTTCTGGGTTATGTCGATGCTTTATCCCCTCGCCCTCGATACATTGACGAATGCACTCTGCTCTCAGTCGAACCTCCTCTTGATCAGAACCAATCATGAGCAACGCAAACTCCTCACCTCCGATACGGCAAAAAACTTCATCTTCACCTTTGGTATGATGATCCAAGATATAGCCAATTCGCATCAATGCGATATCGCCTTCGAGATGACCATAGTGATTATTGAATAAGCCAAAATGGTCAATATCAATCAGGATCAGGCCAAACGACATGTCGTCTTCACACTCTAGGGCGCAATATTTTTGCATCACATGTTCTAACATGCGGCGATTACCAAGACGCGTCAAAGGATCGAGCTTAGAAAGTACCTCAAGCTGTCGATTGGCTTCCTCCAACTCTTTTGTTCGGTTCTGAACCTCCAGCTCTAAGTTTTCGTTTAGTTCGCGAATCGCCTCTTGAGCTTGAGTACGTTGCAATACTTCAGCTAAGCTGGACGCGAACATACGAATCACTTCACGTAACTGAGAAGTTAAGGGCGCACGTGTCAGCAAATTATCAACAGCGATAAAGGCGATAGGACCACTGCTATTTGAAGTCAATACCGTCATCGCAGCCCAACCAAAGCCAACAATATTACAGTCATGATAAATAGGCACTGATTCTTCAAATGCGACTTCGTTTGGCATTGAGCGAGCCAGATTTATAAGAGAGAAATCTTGGGTTTCGCCAAAGAAGTAAGATTCATCCACCACATTACCTTGAATATCGGTACCCCACGTTCCTTGCATGTAAGAGCAATTTTCATCAGTTAAAAACACCGCCATTCGATCAATACCAAGATTTTTAATGGCGAAAGTGACGGCCGATTTGCATACTCCACTGACAGTAGTGCAACGTGATAACTCAACCATGCTTGAATGCAGCATGCGTACGTTTTGTTCTTGGCGCTTACGAATGTAAATTTGAGAGAAAAGTGAACCAAACGAGTCCAACATCTGTTTTTGATATGCCGTTATCGGCTTACGATGAATAAAGTTATCTAGCGCGAACCACCCAAACGGTTCATTGCCATCGCGTAAAATCAACATCGCATTCCAGCCCTGCCCGATGACCTTGCCTGCTGTGTATATTGGCGCGTCTTCTACAATCACTAAGTTGCTCTCAAGGCTAGATAACGCGGTGATATACTCCTCGCTAAGTTGATGTAAATCGTATTGTGTGTGAAATTCATCAATCGTAATTCCTGACTCATCCGTGCCATATGTACCACTGAAGCTGCGCTTTTTCATATCGAGAAGCATCAGTGTAGAGCGATCAAACCCCAATCGTTCACGTAGCGCTTCGACGGCTTTGTAGTACAAGTCCTTTAAAGAATCAGGATTAGAGATTTCGAGTGCAACTTGCTGAACTAACTTCATATTTTCGATAAAGCGCTCGCGTTGGCTAATCTCATCAACATATTGCGCTTCACGAATATCTCTGTGCCTGATCTCTTTCGAGGCATTTTTTTCGGCACGAATACATTGCCAACGCGCCGCTGCGAGCTGCATTGCGTCGTAACTTTCTTCATAGATATTATGTGCTGAGCGAGCATGTACAGATTGAATCAGTAGGTAGGTACGTTTGATAGGCGTGTTGTCGAGCATCATGATGTAACTATCACCGCCTAAATCTCGGGTGTGATTCCAGTTACAAGTGTTGATCGCCAGAGGTATGATGCTTTCAGAGGTATCAAACTGACTTGCCCACTCCCAGAATGTCTCAGGATAGTTTTGGGTTGGGTAAAGCTCTCCGCGAGAGAAGCTCATTGAATGACGAGGGTTAATTGAAGGATCTTCAAAAATAGCGAGGGCTTGAGGGGAGAACAGACTCTCTAAATGATCAAAGATTGCCTCCGCTAGCAACCGATGGTCCCTCGTTGAAGACACTTTTCTTGTAAAACTTCTTAAACTCACCCTACCAACCTAATCTACTTTTTTATCCTCGATAAAAAACTACTTAGGCCATGATATGCAATCAATACGTTCAAATTTGAGCTGTTAAGTCATTCGCAAAATTATCAGACTTAGTGTTACATTCGAGAGCTCTTCAGCACTTTTAAAGCCATGTTTCACATAAGTTACATGCTTTATAAACTGGGGAGGAAAGTTGTACTTATTTACAAGATTTTTGTGTTGGTAGATGTTTTAAGCCTACGACTTAAAAAGAAAAAGGCCCCTCATCAAGAGGGGCAAAGTTACCATCGCTTATAGTTATTTAGTTATGCTTGTAAATACGGTGGATTAACCGAAATCACCATTTACGTAGCCTTGAGTACGGTCGTCTTGAGGGTTGCTAAAGATCACTTGCGTATCGTTGTGCTCAACCAGTTCACCCATTAGGAAAAACGCAGTGCGGTCAGAGATACGACGCGCCTGTTGCATTGAGTGAGTCACGATAACGATGGTGTAGTTCTTCTTTAGCTCTTCCATCAGTTCTTCGATTTTGTGTGTCGCAATTGGGTCAAGTGCCGACGTTGGCTCATCCATCAGAATCACATCCGGCTCCATCGCGATTGTACGTGCAATACATAAACGTTGCTGCTGACCACCAGAAAGACCGAATGCGTGTGATTTAAGGCGATCTTTCACCTCATCCCAAAGTGCAGCACCGCGCAGCGAACGCTCTACCACTTCATCAATTGTCTTTTTGTCTTTGATACCTTGAGCACGTAAGCCGTAAGCCACGTTCTCGTAAATGCTCATCGGGAATGGGTTTGGCTTTTGGAATACCATGCCGACTTTGATGCGAAGGTCAGCAACATCAATGTTGCCGTAAATATCTTCGCCGTCCATCGCCAATTTACCTGTAATTTTCACGCCTTCGATTAGATCATTCATTCGGTTCAAACAGCGTAGAAGCGTTGATTTTCCGCAACCTGACGGGCCGATAAGTGCAGTTACTTGGCGAACTGGAATTGGTAAGTTGATCGATTTCAGTGCTTGGTTGTCACCGTAGAATAGGTCTAGGTTTTCAATATCAAATTTGTTCATTGTCTTAATCTCTTAATTCTTGAATTCGTGTCTTTTAACGTGCGTTCTTAATTAGTGTTGTTAGTAAGTTGCGGTGTTAAAACGTCTAGCAATCAGTTTCGTTACCATGTTGATCAAGAGAACAACTACGATAAGCACTGTTGCCGTACCGTAAGCCTGATTCCATTCTTCAACGGTAAACAGTTCGGTAGTCAGTTTGTATAGGTGAACGGTTAGCGTACGACCTGAATCCAATAAAGAATCCGGAATACGTGCAACCATACCTGCTGTCAGGAATACTGGAGCAGACTCACCAATGACACGACCAATACTTAGAATGACCGAGGTTAAGATACCTGGCATTGCGCTTGGAAGAATCAAACGCCAGATAGTGTAAATCTTAGAAGCACCGAGGCCATAAGAGCCTTCACGGTAAGTTTGTGGCACTGCCATCAGCGCTTCTTCCGTTGTACGGATGATCACTGGCAGGATTAGGATACTTAGCGTCAATGCACCCGATAGAATCGAGAAGCCAAGGCCAAGAATCGCCACGAAGAAAGTCATACCAAACAGGCCGAAAATGATCGACGGGATACCCGCCAATGACTCGGTACAGAATCGGATGATTTTCACCAAACGACTGCCCACTTTCGCGTATTCGGTCAAGTAGATTGCCGTCATGATACCGAGTGGCGCTGCCACTGCGATAGAAGCGATAACCATGTAAATGGTCGCCACAATCATTGGGAAGATACCGTGCTCTTCACCTGTGCGCGTATAGTTATCAGTAATGAAGTTCCAATCTACGTGTTGTAGACCGTTTGATAGGATGTACCAGATAATCCAGAACAAAAAACCTACCGTTAGTGCTGCCGAGATCCAGACAAATGCGTTAAAGACATTATCTTTGAACTGGCGTGCTTTTTTCAGTTTTGCGCGATCCATAAAAGTCACCTTTAACGAGCGATTACTTCGCTTTTTCTCGGTTTAGGTACAGTAGTACAGCGTTCAACGACATGATGAAGACCAGAAGTACTACACCTGTAGCGTAAAGTGCGTTCGCGTGAACACCACTTGCGTAAGACATTTCAATAGCGATGTTTGCAGTTAGTGTACGAGCCGAATCAAGGATGCCTTCTGGCATTGCCGGCGCGTTACCCATAACCATGATAATCGCCATGGTCTCACCCAACGCACGACCGATACCCAGTATCACACCTGTCATGATGCCTGAGCGAGCCGCTGGAACGAGCAACTTAAAGATGGTGTAGATTTTCGATGCGCCCAGTGCCAAAGAACCTTCTTTATAAGTACGAGGGACAGCGCGGATAGACGTTTCAGATACCGTAATTACCGTTGGTAGAATCATCACACCAAGAACAATGATACCGGCAAGGATAGTATTACCTGCAGGTACATCAAATACCTTCTGAATCAATGGAACGATAATAACCAGACCGAAGAAACCGTAGACCACTGAAGGAATACCGGCTAGCAGCTCAACCGCTGGACGGATGATGTCTGCTAATCGCTTTGGTGCGATTTCAGCGATAAAAATGGCGGTCAGAACACCAATTGGAACCCCAACAATGACAGCACCAGCCGTCGATACGATAGATGCCACAATCATGGTGGCGACACCGTAAAGCGCAGGTGGTAACCAGTTTTGTCCTAAGACAATGCCCGATACGCCTGCTTCTTGGAATGCCGGAATACTCTCTCGAACGATGAAGTATGCAATAACGGCCAATGAAACAATGCCGATTACGGCACTCGTTAGGAACAAGCCGTGGAAGATGCGCTCTTTCCAGTCTACACGACGCTTCTCGCGTAGGCCTGACTTGCTGATAGCTCTAGCGTCAGTATTCATAAGCTTTTCACTATTTGTTGCGATGGTCATTTAAAAATCTCACGGTTCTGGGCAATGCCGTTGAACACAATGGATAGAAAAGGCTCAGCCCGAAACGTTGGGCTGAGCAAACTTTAGAGTCCCGATGGGATTAGTTAACTGAGATGTAACCTTTTTGGTCAACTAGCGCTTGCGCTTCGTCAGTTAGCATCCAGTCTAGGAATTTTTGCGTTTCTGTTGATGGCTTGCCTTCTTTGTAAAGAACAAGGAATGGACGCGCTACTTTGTAAGAACCGTTTTTAACGTTAGCTACCGTTGCATCAACGCCGTCGATTGCTAGCGCATTAACAGTGTTGTCTACAGTACCAAGAGAAATGTAGCCGATTGCGTATGGGTTAGATGCAACCATTGTTTTCAGTGCGCCGTTACCGTTTGCAACTTGAGCACGTTGAGAGATAGCTGATACCTTCTTACCAGAAATCTTCATTTTTAGAGACATGATGTCTTCAAATGCGCCACGAGTACCAGAAGCTGTGTCACGAGTAATGGCTACGATTGGCTTGTCTGCACCACCGACTTCTTTCCAGTTTGATACTTCGCCTTTGTAGATTGCAGTCACTTGCTCGGCTGTTAGACCTGGCAGTTTGTTTTGTGGGTTAACAACCACTGCGATACCATCACGAGCAACCACTTCTTCGATTAGTGTTGATTCTTTTTCAGAGTCTTTTAGATTACGAGAAGACATACCAAGGTCTGCTGAACCATTTTTCGCTGCTTTTACACCAGCTGAAGAACCAGGACCTTGAACTTCGATAAATACGTTAGGGTTCTTCTTCATGTACGTTTCAGAGAAAACTTCCATCAGTGGAGTTACGCTGCTAGAACCCACTGCAGAGATAGTTTCTTTAGCAGAAACAGGAGTCACTGCCATTGCGCCTAGAAGTGCGATTGCACCGATTACTGTCTTTTTCATCACAATTTCCTTAAGTGGCTTTATTGCCGTTGTGTTTCACTTGAACGGTGCTCACTTTAGAATTTGAATATGACAGTTGTGTTTCACTTAGTTGAACCCTCTATGACACGTTGTCATTTCTAACTATTAATTCCGCGACTTATCCCTCTCTCAATTTGAACGTAACGTTTTTATAAGTTGCCTCATGTTCAAGATGATAACCCCATCGATTTTGGTACATTTCATAACAATTAGGTATGAGTAACTCATTGATTTGGCAAATGTAACAATTAAAATCGAAATGCTTATTTATAAAAAAGATAATAATCAAACCGATAGAGGGTCAATCTCATGCGTCAATTTCTTAGTACGCTTTCTATTAAACTTCAGGTTTTTCTGCCTGTTCTATTCACAGTTATATTACTCATCATTGGACTGAGTGTCGGAATCGGTAAACTCGATCAAGCATTCAATAAGGTTTCGGCTTCCACCCATAAGCTAATCATTCACAAAGAGGAACTTAGCGGCATCGTAGACAACACTTACGCCATGCGCATCAAAGCCATTTATAGTCTATTTAGAGCCGAAGATGTTCAGTCTCTCAACCAAGAGCTTTCTAAGCGACAAAACAAAAACCGCGATTTTCTTAACTCCATCGACAATCTCCCTGGCGTTCAAAATGAAGTCAATGCTATGCGTAAGGCCATGAATCACTATGTTGATTTCACTCGCGTTACCATGACACCTCTGCTCACCACTAAACACACTTCTGATTACACCACCTCTGATTTCAATCAAAAGTACGAATCTGCAATGGCTGAGTATCGATTAGCTGGCGAAGCGATGATCAACGCCATCGACAAACTATCTAAACAATTGAATCAAATCGTCACCGATGAAGTCGAAACGAATGGCGAACAACATTCAACCACGCTAACTTACAGCGCCGTCTCGCTTGCGGTGATCTTGAGTGCCGCTTCACTTATTAGTTGGGTACTCGCCAGCTACATCGTTGCGCCGATTCGTAACCTTCAAGTAACGATGCAGGAAGTCGCGAAGGGAAACCTACTAGTTAAGGCCGAAGCCATCGGGAAAAACGAAGTGTCTCAGCTGGCTCGAGATGTAAACCAGACCATAGAAAAACTACGTGAAACTGTAAGCGCATTGGTTCGCATTAGTGAAGATGTGGCATCAGCATCAACCGAGTTAGCAACTGTTATGACTCAAAGCAGCGTCAACTCGGATCAAGAAAAGCAAGAAGTTGAGCAAGTAGCCTCGGCGATCAATCAGCTAGAGTCGACCGCAGCTGAAGTATCGACCAATGCACAAGAAGCCGATAGTGCATCAAATCAAGCACGTACGTTAACCTCACAAAGTATAAGCATGTTTGGGGAAAGCACTCGCGCAAGTGAAAAGATGGCGGAACAACTTAACGAAGCCGCTGCCGTCGTAACTTCGCTAAAAGATCAATCAGAACACATTGGTCGCGTGATCGAAGTGATTGAAGGTATTTCTGAGCAAACGAATCTACTTGCACTGAATGCAGCGATTGAAGCTGCACGAGCGGGCGAAAGTGGCAGAGGCTTTGCGGTAGTGGCCGATGAAGTACGTATGCTGGCAGCGCGAACTCAGGAGTCCACCAAAGAGATCCAAACCATTATAGAAGAGCTACAGCAACAATCTGGTCACGCAAATGAAAGTATGCATTTCAGCTTAGCGATGTTGTCAGACAACCAAGCTCTGACACAAGAAGTTAGCCAATCACTTGCTAATATCAGTAATGCTATCGCCGATCTGAACTCAATCAACACTCAAGTTGCGACCGCATCAGAAGAGCAGAAGCAGGTCACGGCTGATATCAACAACAACTTAACGAACATCTATGAACTAGTGAGCCAGAACGTCACTGGCATTACGCAATCCGCTGCTGCCGCTCAAGAGCTTTCTGGCTTAGCGGAAAACCAAAAACATCAGCTTAAGCAGTTCCAAGTTTAAATACTCTGCTCAACACGATAAGTTCCAAAGATTAGAAAAGAAAAAGCTCCGCACTGGCGGAGCTTATTAACATCTGGATTCGTGAAAATCCAACGGGGTGATTACTCCTCGTCAGTAACCAGCAGAACAGAGGAAATGTTCGTTGACTCTAGTGGGTTCCAGTTGTAAACCTCACCATTAAATGAATCAAACACCATAACGTTTGAGCCATCACCGTTTGGTGTGTTACTCCAGATGTAACCAGCATAGTCACCCACCTCTAGCGTGTAGCCCCTTGCGAATGCAGTGCCGTTCATCGCAGGGCTATGGCAAGCACGTTCTGTCAACGCGACTAACTCCTTAATGTTTGGTATGCGCCAATTTTTTTTGCCAGCGAAGTCATATAAAGCATGATTACCTGATTCATTGCGGATTTGCTCAGCGGTTGATAGCGCTAACTGCCATGACATCTTAGTCGCAGCGCCATCACAAGCTTCGTTTGCCGTATTCCACGTTGAACCAACAGGGCAGCGCATCCATGTTAGACCTGTTTTCAGGTCAGTTACGGTACCGCTCTCAGAATATGTATAACGCGTGTTAGGTGCCGTTTTAGCAAAGTCAGTAGAACACTCTTGTGCAGCCATTACAGTTTGAGAAGCCAAAGCAAGAGATAGTACAGTTATTAATTTCTTCATCTTATTGGCCCTTTACTGCTACTAGACGGATTGGGAATTGGAATGACGTGCCTGTGTCACGCTCTACTTGGTCAGAATAAATTTCAACAAAGCTTACGTGGCCACGGTCAGCGCCCTTCGCTGCAATCACTGCAAATTGAAGTGCACCTTCGTAGTTAGCAGGAGAGTAATTATTAAATGTGAAATCACTTAGCCAAATAGCACCTGATTTAGCATCTGGGCTGCCTTTACCCTGTTGAGGGAAGTAAGCTGTCGTCATACCATAGACATTGCCGTCGGCGTCTTTCTCTGTCTCACCTAAGTCGAGAACATCGTAGAACTCTTGGTATGTTGGTAGGCGCCAGTCACTAATGCCACATAGTGACTGCTTGTTTATATGTTCAACATATTGGCTTGTTGAACAGATGCCATCAGCAGCATCCACACAACCAACGACTTCAAGATCTTCGTAATACGGCTTAAATGTTTCAGACTCAAACGCAAATAGGCGATCTTTAAATTGAACCGAGCTCGCATCCGCACTCTTGTTTTCCCAAACAAGACCAGTACGTTCGTCCATAGTACAAGCCCACTCAGTCGCATCTGCAGCTAAAGCTGCACCTTGTGAATCTAGCTTAACGAACTTAAAGCCAGCGCCTGTCGACGTTTGCTTGTCCTCTTTGTCGAAGCCGTATTCTGCATCTTGACCAGGGTAAGACGCTTGAACCTCAGCAACGTCTGCTGCTCCTTCAGCAAAATAAAGAACGGCGCCCGTATCGTTACTACCAACCGTTTGTTCAGCAACCGCTACAATTTCTTCAGCAAATGCACTTACTTCCGCTTCAGACAGAAGATCAGAGGCCAACGATTTACCTTGGAAGCTAAGATTTTGAGCAAGCAGCGCTACGCCTTTGATCATTTGCTTTGGTTGCATCGCAGCTAATAGCACAACCGTGTTTTGCTCTAGCTTGTCTAGCTCGCTAGCTTCTGCGTTAGACATCACCGTACCAGAAAGAGAAACGCCGGCATCGGCGAGTTGCGCTTTCACAATCTCTTCAGCTTGAGCAACGGTTTTACCGTCAATTACAAGACCCGCGAGCAACGTTGTTACACCATTGACCGTGTTACCCGTTGCTAAATTTTGACCCGGAGCCGCAAGACGCAACGTTTGGTTTGAACCTTGATCAACTTGAGCAAGAATGGTGCTGGTTAGTACGTTTTTGTCGCTTGAAGTCAGGCTAAATTTACCGGCATTATCCGTTTTAGCACTCGGTTCAGTGGAATCACAAACGTAGTTTTGGTTTAAATCGATACATACTGGCGTATCAAGAAGTGTACCTGCAGAAACGATGGTGCCAGCTACATCATAGGTCGGTGCCGACGTGTCACCACCAGAACCTCCGCCACAGCCAGCAAGGGCTAGTGACATAGCAACGAAAGAATATTGAAACTTCATAGATTTTATCTTCTTTTGATTTTAATTAACGAGAGCGAATCACTCTCACCATTGAAAGCAGGACAAGTCCTAACAAGGTCCAAGGCGAACCACTGCCACCTGAATCACCGCCACTGCTTTCTTTAGTGGTATCAGCACTACACTGATACTGAGCAAAGTGACTCACACCCCACTCTTTCAACACCCCAGAATTCCCTGACACTCGGTCAGACACTTCGAGACGCCAAGTACCCCAACTCGGTTGACCGACAAGTGCTTGTAACTCCTCGGCATACTGAGCGGTGAAGTAACCTTTAAATCCTTTGGTATTGCTTGATTGATGGCTAAGTAGCACGACCGATTTGCCTTGTGGAGACACTAGCGTCACTTGCAGATCTTGCAGTGAGTCATGTTCGATGTTCAGATAAACCGCAAACGAATCATCAATCGTGCGTGACTTGTCCGATAGCGTCTGAGAGAACAGTCTGTCGCCCTGTTCCGGCAAAGCGGAGTTCACTGGTTGAGGCTGGATATCGAGCTCTGGCGTACCATTAACCAGCATCACCTTTTCACTCCACTGGTGAGTCTTTAGGCCTTCAGCAAATTGATAATCCAATGAAATAGAGGAATCGAATTGCGTGCCACATGTTAGACCGCTTGGTAACGCCACCTTCATTGAGGTCGAGTCAGAAAGCGTTTCATCAAAGTCGAAAACAGATGCGTTGTTTAGCTGCCATTGCCCTTTGATGCTCGCTTCACGGCCAGTTTGGCTCAGGCTCAAACCAACGTCTTGACCTTGTGCGATGTATCGAGCGTCATAGCGAACACGAAGAGGCGCTTTAAGTAAGTTGTGTCTGTTGAAGCTGTCCGTCAGGAATTGAGCGTAGTCTTTATTTGGGAACAAGGTGTTTGCGGCAAACACGGTCGACTCCGCCAGATCATGCATTTTCACGCCACGACCAATGCCGTACATGCCTTCAAGAACAATGGCGTCAAACTCGCGGAACACCCTATCGGTATCATCACCGTATCGTTCAACCGATGCTTTAAGCGCTTGAAACAGCGGCGTTGACCATAGCTCGTCACCTAGTTCACCGCCCACACTGACGTGCGCTGGGTACTCTGAGCTCTCGAAGTAACGTGCTCTTTGGTTCCATAAGCTACGAGTTGTTTTGCGTGTTCCGAACACACCGTCCCAGTTGAACACCGTATCTAACTCGAATTCTTGACCACGACGCGAAGCATCCAAATATTGAATGCGGTAGCTCGCGCTGCCCGCCCAGTAATCAGCAAAACCCTCTGCGATAGCACCAGTGTGACCGTACGCCCAATCCGGTACGATTTGGTAATGAATGCCATGCCCAAGCTCGTGTATCACTACATCAGCATCGACTGCATCCGGAGAAACACCACCGACACCTAGCATGAGTGCTTTCGGACCGTAATAGTAAGTAGAGTTATCTTTTGATAAACCGCGAGCGTCAAAACGAAGCGGTTCGTCAAACAAGTCGTAAGTCAGGCTTGTCAGATATTGGATCGAGCTATCAAGATGATAAAAAGCCATCAACTGTGGGAACGCATTGTCACCAAACTCGGTGCTTTGCATCTCATCAACACTGTCAAACGCTTGAACTCCTTCTGCGCTGAGAAAGTCCAACGTATCGAGTACAGGCGCTTCACCAGGTGCTGGGGCTGCAAATAAACCCGTCGCATCCACTTGCTTTAATCTTGGGTTAGAGAGATAGAACTTACCGCCGGACTGTAAAACCTCAATCGACTTGGTTACGTACTCGATCGGCTGAGGGTAATCAGACAGTGCTGACCACGTCGATTCTGGTGCCGCTTGCTGTTGCATGGTGCGCAGATCTGGGTTGAATAAAGAAACCTCAACATCAACCAAACTTCCAGAGCTCAGAGCCGGTGGCTCTTGTGCTTGCAGTTGGCGAGGCGATTCCAATTCCATTGCAACCGTTGGTTTACCGTTGCGAATTATCGTATCTTCAAGGCTCTTAAACACTCGCACAACGTGATGATTTTTATCAGTTGTTACTACTAAGGTGCGCTGTGCTTGATATTCACCGTTTACCCAAACATCAAAATTGTAATGCTCGCCAAGCTGAGACTGGGTTTTGTAACGGAACTTAAACTCGCCCGCTTCTGAGTAGTGGCTGTCTAGATAAGTTTTCGCTTGCGCTTCATTGGTCACCACAGAATCCGTTGAGGGATAATCCCACTCTGCAGCCAGCGCCGCAGGGGTACATGCAATAAGCAGTGAAAACGCCAATGGTTTTAGCTTCATGATTTCGTCCTAGAATTCGTATTTTGCAGTCAGCGTGAAGTAGCGCCCTGGCTCAGTTGAGTAACGCTTACTTTCCTCAGCGATACCCGCTACGTCTTGGTATCGGATGTATTCTTTGTCGAATAGGTTGATGATGTTTGCGCTAACACGAAGGTCTTTGGAAACGTGGTAAGTTGCGCCGATATCAAACGTATTCCACGCACTTGTCTGCGCGCAATCTGTCGCTAGACCAAGCGTGGTCTGGCATTTAGGAACGCGATCCATGGCCGCGGCCCAGTTCCAAGCCACGTAAGCATTGAAGTCTTGGTCGGCGTATTTCAGTTGAGCGTTACCTTCGAATGGCGTAATGCTTCGAACGTATTCACCTTCCGCGTCTTTGCCATCTACGTAGCCAAACTTGGTGCTGATGTTCCATCGCTTAGTGATCGCGTAACCTGCAGAAAGCTCTGCACCATACGTCTCGACACCATCGAGGTTTTGGTATTGTTTAATGTAATTACCATTGCTTGAGTCAAAGCCCGTGGTCACAACGTCGATGAAGTTTTCAAACTTGTTGTAGAACAAAGACGCATAGACATACGCACGACCGTTATCGAACTTGTTACCGATTTCAAATGAGTCGGAAGTTTCAGCTTCTAGATCCATGTTTGGTGCAATGACAAACGGCGTGAGCGGCACAAAGTCGTGGCTTACGAAGCCATACGCTTTATCGTATTCCGGAGCACGGTAACCATGGTTATAAGATACATAAGCGATGTTGTTGGCAAACATTTCACGAGAAACCGAAAGACTTGGAGATACCTCTGAGCTATCCATGTCTTTTAATGGGAAGCCGCCCACTTCACCCGCACCGTCTGGCGTGAGACGGTGCGCATCAAAGCGTAGGCCACCTGTGATGGTCCATTTATCCAGTTCCACCATGTCTCGGACATACAAGCCAATGTTATAAGCACGAGCAGGAGCGAAAGGTTGTTTGGTCGAAGGTGTTACTCCGTTCCAATCAATCTTGGAGTCGCTATCTGTGCGCTCGTAATAGTCTGTAGAAAGCTCAACACCGTAAGCCAATTGGTGCTCAGCATTTGCTGCATAAATCGTATTGGTGAAATCGCCACGGAAGCCAATTGTTTCGTCAATGAAGGTTTTGTGTTCCAGCTCGCGACGCTTGGTGATCAAACCATTGTGATCCACTTGGCGCATTAAACGGTTGGTGTCTTCCACCACTTCGGTGTGACGCCAGTAAACTTTGGTATCCAACTCTTCGAACCAAGTTGGATTAATCGGAGTCACCTCTGCACCAATATAAGCGCTGTACTCTTCCGTGGTTTCATCCTCAGCAAAGTCTTCAATATGCCAAATTCCATCAGGTTGAATGGACGGTGAACCCTCCAAACGCTCTTGGTTCTGGGTGTAGAGTTCCGCTTTGGCTTTCAACATCACCTCTTCATTGAAAAAGTGGTTGATCGTATAAGCACCGCTGTAACCATCGAGGTCGCGGTTATACAAATCTTCATCAAAGTTACGTGTCTCTTGTCCTTGCCAGTATGAAACGTTAAACAAACTCTCTGTATCACCGGAACGAAAAGCTAGATTACTCGTGCCTTTGTACTTGTTGCTGATATCGGTGTAAGTACCGGAAACATCGGTGTAAAAGTCTTTGTCTTTTAAGAAATCACCCGGCTGACTGGATTCTAAAATCACCACACCGCCGATCGCGCCAGAGCCATGCACCGAAGAACTTGCCCCTTTAATGATTTGCAGCGATTCAAAATTGGATAAATCAAAAGTATCTCGCCCAACTGCATCATTAATGTCATTCGCACCGAAGCCATCCGCAGAACGAATGCCATCACGAACGATCATAATGCGGTTACCCGTCATACCACGGATGGTAATGTTTTGCGGACGTCCTGCACCGCCCGTCACGCTTACACCAGGTTCGTTACGCAGCACGTCATATAGCTCGGTCTCGCCTCTTTCTTCGATTTGCTCGTTTGTGATAACCGCGACACTACCTGCCACTTTTGACAATGGCTGATCGATTTTATTGGCGGTTACCACCACCTCTTCCATTGAGAAAACCTTAGATTCGGCGTGCACTTGACTGGCAGCAAGTACCAAAAGTACTGCCGCTGACACTGGGGTAAGCTTCATTTACTGCTCCGCTTTAGATGTTTTAATGAGTGATAGTAGAAATGCGTATTCTTTTGCTTGTTGTTCTTGCGCTTGTCGTGGGTCCATTTGGTGGCCCGAATTAAAATCAGTTTGCAACAGGTACGGCCCGTTGCGCTCACTTAACGCTGAAACTTTAGCCAGATACTTTGCGCCTTCCCAATATGGCACGCGCTGATCAATTAAACCGACTTGAACCAACATGGGTGGGTAAGCGTTTTTATGGATATTGAGAATCGGATCGTACGCCTTCATTAACGCCAATTGTTCAGGTTTGGTTGGGTTACCCCATTCGCCATACTGCTGTGTGGTAAGCGGAAGTGAGGTATCCGACATACTTGCAACCACATCAACAAAAGGCACTTTAAGTACGACACCTGAAAACAATTTAGGATCTTGATTAACCGCTCCGGCCACCAACGTACCACCAGCACTAGAACCGATGGCGAAAACCTCTCTATTGCCACGTTCGAATGTTTGCAGCGCCTTCGCGGCCGCGACAAAATCACCAATAGAATTGGCTTTTCGCACACCACGGCCTTGCTCGTGCCATTCATCGCCAAAGTACCCACCGCCACGGACATGGGCGATAGCGTAAATCACACCTTGGTCGAGTAAACTGATAACCTGAGGCATAAAGTACGGTTTCATCGTAAAACCATACGCGCCGTAACCGTAAATCATCACAGGAGATTGTGGGTGCAATTTGTCTTTGCGATACGCCAAAGAGACCGGGACAGAAACGCCGTCGTGCTTAATAAAAATACGTTGGGATACATAACGCTGACTATCAAAGTCTTGGTAAGCATCTTGAGAGTACAAGGATTTATTCAGCGTTTTTACATCGAACTCTTCCCACTGAGGAGGCGTAGTCATCGACATGCTTCGGATACGAATTTTGTTTGATTCAAAATCGCCCAATGTGCTTAGCCAAGCGACATTACCATCGTGTTCCAATGGCAGTATCACTTTTTCCTGCCCTTGGTAAGAATACACCGTCAATGTCGACAAATTGTTTGGCTTACTAAGTGCCACAACTCCTGCATCATAAAGGTAGAACTGTTCAAGCGGCTCACGAGGATTGGTAAAGCGTTGCCATGTTGCGCCAAGCGGTGCGAGTTCGGCTTGGTAAAGGGCGAACTTTCCTTCCAGGTTGCTTTTAAGATAAATGTAACCTTTCGCCACATCCGCGTAATATTCCACACCCACTTCAGGCTTTCGCAATGAATCTGAGACAGTGCCCGTTTCTAGGTCGACAAGCTTCTGCTCTGTTGTTGACTCGTTGTTGCTTTGCAGCACAGCATAACGGCTATCTGCCGCACGATAGAAAGAAAGTAACCAATCTGACTTGGGTTCATTCCATAGGACTGTTTTTGCCAAAGATTCAGTGGAGATACGTAAGATCTGATGAGGTCGCTGAGTGCGCTTTTCCTTTGCAACGAGGAATGCCACTTTTCCGTTAGGTGACAACAATACGCCACTATCGACGTGCGTCGCCAGTTCCGTAGACTGGCCGGAGAGTAAATCAACAACCACGGCGCGGTATTGTTCGCTGCCGTCGATATCTTCCGTGAAAAGTAGCGTGTCACCATTCACTTGCCATTGACCAAGTTGGTAGTACTGATGCGCAGATTGTCGTTCATCGAAATCGAACACCACGTTTTCTGGTGCATGTTGACTCGCACGGGATAATAGTAAGTAACGACCATCGCGACGCGTTAGCGTCCATTCTCTTCCACTTACGATCGACCATGGCTTATCACCTTTGTCTGCCACCATGGTACCCCACTGCGTGAGTAGGTTTTTTGTCAACGTCTGATAACTTTTTTGGTGCTGTTCAGTTTTGTGGTTTTGTTCTGTTAGGTAGGTAAGAACTCGCTCATCTTTACGAGCATCATCTCGAAGCCAGTTGAAATCACCAGCAGCAAAGCCAGAACTAGAGGTAATTATGAGCCCTAAAAAAACATGAGTAAATTTCATATAGAGAGCGAATTCATTTATAGGATTAATACAATGGCGCGTATTCTGCCCTTAAATAAAAATGAGATCAATTATCATTTTCATAATCATGTGAGATTTTTATCTAGTGTGTGAGGAAAAACGTTTGCTTTGACCGAGGTTATAAAACTTAATAACTTCCTAAATTAGCGTTCTATGCTGTTTATATACAACCAGACAAATATAAAGGCTGACAAACGAGTGAGTATGGAAAAACGCTATTTCACCTAGCGACAGACATAAAAAATCCGAGTGCGAACACTCGGATTTTTAAGAACTAAAATCGATGGGAAACTACAGCAGCTTTTACTCTTCAGAGCTCGGTGCCGCTGGTTTTTTCTTAGGGATGAAGATATCATCACCCACAGATACGTTTTTGTAGAAGCTCTTGTCACGCTTAGCTGGTTTTTTCGCCGATTTTTTCGCTTGAGGGCGAGCTTTCTTTGCTGTCGCTTTCTTATTGCGGAAATCTGGTTTAGGTGGCTTAAGGCCTTTAAACTTACCTTTCAAATCTTCGAACACTGAAAACTCAAGATCTTGTTGTAGGTATGCTTCTACACGTTTAAAGCTATCCCAGTCTTTTGGACCAACAAGAGAGATTGCATCCCCTTTGTTTCCAGCACGACCAGTACGACCAACTCGGTGTACGTATTCTTCGGTATGCTTTGGCATATCGAAGTTAATGACGTGTGTCACAGTTGCAATATCCAAACCGCGGGAAGCAACATCAGTCGTTACAAGGATCTTAAATACTGCGCGCTCAAACTGACTCATAATGGAGTTACGTTGAGTCTGGTTCAAGTTACCACTTAGTGCTACAGCCTTCAGTTTCTTTTCGTTCAGCTTTTCTGTTAGTCGCTCAGTATCATCACGCGTTGCCGTAAAGATAATAACTTGACGGTATTCAGCCTCAGAAAGAACACGATCTAAAATTGCCTCTTTATGATCTAGGTGATCACACAAGTAAAATTTTTGCGTGATATCTTTATGCTCTTCGTTAGAAACGCCGATAGCAATTCGCTTTGGCGCATTGAGCATTTCAGCCGCGATTTCATTGACGTCTGCATGATCTAATGTCGCAGAGAACATCAACGTTTGACGACGACGATGCTTGGCTGCTTTATGAATGCGACGAAGCTCTGGTGCAAAACCCAAATCCAACATGCGGTCTGCTTCGTCAAGAATCAGCGTTTCCAAACCATCCAGATAAAGCGAACGATGATCTAAGTGATCAGCCAAACGTCCTGGTGTCGCCACGATAAATTTCGGGTAACGACGCAGAGCTTTTACTTGATCGTTAAAGTTCTCACCACCCAAAATCAGTGCTGCTTCATAAGATAGGCCAGCTAGCATAGAACGAAGCTCACCATATACTTGTTTCGCTAGCTCACGAGTAGGAGCAAGGATTACCGCGCGAGGGTCTTTCGCAGAAAACGATTTTGTCTTTAAAGACTTATGAAGCATTGGCAATACAAACGCCAAAGTCTTGCCCGAACCTGTTTTCGAAGATGCCAATAGATCCTTGCCTGCAATCGCAACAGGAATCGCCTGCTGCTGAATGTCAGTCGCTTTTTTAAAATCGTAGTGTTTTAGGTTCTTCAACAATCGGTTGTCTAGGCCTAGATCTTTAAATTGCAAAGTATTCTCCAATAAATCAGTCAGCGTCTGAGCGCTCTGTAGTGTCGTTTCCGCTCTAACGCAGCAAAAAAATAAAGCTCGGTATAATACCGCAAATCATAGGAGTATAGATAGAGATCACACAAACTAATTCCCTGTGGTAACGGTAAAACATCATTTGTGGCTCAGTTCAGAGTAAAGACTAGCCTTTTTGATGAGCAGCTGGACAGGAAGTTTAGAGAAAAGCCGTTCAAATATGCCTTCTATCCATCAACAAAACGACTTAAATAGCAGTTATTTGGGCCAATAAACTTTCATTTGTGTCAATATCGTCTAAATTATTGATATCAGGAACGTGGCAAATACACCTGCTATGAAAACTGTTGTGAGAACGAAATAAAGGATAGGTAGTTAAACTTTGTTAAGTTCAGGTAAAAGTTGACGTCAGGTACTCCATGAAATTCTTGGGTTTTTTTGACTTTTGCTACATCATGTACTGATAAAATGTAACCACATTTAACCTCGCTACTGTATAAAATAATAGTTAGTGGCGAGACTTTCACTATAAGCAAGGAGTTCTTATATGAACAAAACGTTGATCGCAGCTGCAGCAACTTCAGTACTTCTACTAGC
>NZ_JAWPOL010000070.1:0-2680 GCF_033391095.1 Vibrio sp. Vb0667
ACACGTTCGAAGGCGACGATAAAGTGGTGTCGCTGGATACCAATAACGGTCCAGCCAACGGCACGGTCTCGGTCAACTCGGACGGCAGCGTCACTTACACGCCAAACGACAACTTCCACGGTACAGACAGCTTCACGTACATCGTTACCTCCGGTGGGGTATCGGAATTCACCACGGTGAACATCGATGTCACGCCAGTGAATGACGCGCCAGTGGCAAAAGATGATACCGCTGTCACTGACGAAGACACGCCAGTGACGATTGATGTCCTGCCAAACGACACCGATATTGATGGTGATAAGCTGTCGATTGACTCGGCATCTGTGCCGAGTGACCAAGGTACAGTCGAGATTGTTGACGGCAAGTTGGTGTTCACGCCAGCTGAGAACTTCCATGGTGACGCTGAAATTACTTACACGATTACTGATGGTGCACTGACTGACCAAGCAACGGTCAACGTCACCGTGAATGCGGTGAACGACACGCCTGTGGTTGAAAGCAACATTGCAGACCAAACCTTGGCGGAAGATTTTACGCCATACAGCATCGATCTGAATACGGCCTTCAGTGATGTGGATAACGTTGATGGTGAGTTAACGTTTAGCGTCTCTGGCAACAGCAACATTCAAGTGGCGATCGTCAATGGGATTGCTACGTTCACTCCAACGGCAGACTGGAACGGCTCAGAAGCGTTAACCTTTACGGCGACCGACCCAAGCGGTGAAAGCGTCAGCCAAACGGTGAACTTCACAGTTGCGCCTGTGGCAGATATTGAATCTGACCGCGCGACGGTTGTGGAAGACACGCCGACCATCATTAAGGTTTTAGGTAACGACACGTTCGAAGGCGACGACAAAGTGGTGTCGCTGGATAGCAATAACGGTCCAGCGAACGGCACGGTCTCGGTCAACCCGGACGGCAGCGTCACTTACACGCCAAACGACAACTACCACGGTACAGACAGTTTCACGTACATCGTCACATCTGGGGGCGTCAGTGAATCCACCACGGTGAACGTCGATGTCACACCAGTGAACGACGCGCCAGTGGCGACCAATGACAATGCCGTTACTGACGAAGACACGCCAGTGACGATTGATGTTCTGCCAAACGATACTGACATTGATGGCGATACGCTGTCTATCCAATCAGCGTCCGTACCTGAAGCGCAAGGCACAGTCGAGATTGTTGACGGCAAGTTGGTGTTCACACCAGCTGAGAACTTCCATGGCGACGCTGAAATCACTTACACCGTGACCGATGGTGCATTGACTGACCAAGCGACGGTCAACGTCACCGTGAATGCGGTGAACGACACGCCTGTGGTTGAAAGCAACCTCGCAGACCAAACCTTGGCAGAAGACTTTACGCCATACAGCATCGATCTAAATACTGCCTTCAGTGATGTGGATAACGCCGATGGTGAGTTAACGTTTAGTGTCTCTGGCAACAGCAACATTCAAGTGGCGATAGTCAATGGCATTGCTACGTTCACTCCAACCGCAGACTGGAACGGCTCAGAAGCGTTAACGTTTACGGCTACCGATCCAAGCGGCGAAAGCGTCAGCCAAACGGTGAACTTCACAGTTGCGCCTGTGGCGGACATCGTGGCAGACAACGCGACGGTTGTGGAAGACACGGCAACCATCATCAAGGTCTTAGGTAACGACACGTTCGAAGGCGACGATAAAGTGGTGTCGCTGGATACCAATCACGGTCCAGCGAACGGCACGGTCTCGGTCAACCCGGACGGCAGTGTGACTTACACGCCAAACGACAACTATCACGGAACAGACAGCTTCACCTACATCGTTACCTCCGGTGGGGTATCCGAGTCCACCACAGTGAACATCGATGTGACGCCAGTGAATGACGCGCCAGTGGCGACCAATGACAATGCCGTTACTGACGAAGACACGCCAGTGACGATTGATGTCCTGCCAAACGACACCGACATTGATGGCGATACATTACGTATTGACTCGGCGTCTGTGCCGAGTGACCAAGGTACAGTTGAAATTGTTGACGGCAAGTTGGTGTTCACACCGGCTGAGAACTTCCATGGTGACGCTGAAATCACTTACACCGTTAGCGATGGTGCACTGACTGACCAAGCGACGGTCAACGTCACCGTGAATGCGGTGAACGACACGCCTGTGGTTGAAAGTAGCATTGCAGACCAAACCTTGGCGGAAGATTTCACCCCATACAGCATCAATCTGAATACCGCTTTCAGCGATGTGGATAACGTGGATGGCGAGTTAACGTTTAGCGTCTCTGGCAACAGCAACATTCAAGTGGCGATCGTCAATGGGATTGCTACGTTCACTCCAACGGCAGACTGGAACGGCTCAGAAGCGCTGACGTTTACGGCTACCGATCCAAGCGGCGAGAGCGTTAGCCAAACGGTGAACTTCACAGTAGCGCCAGTGGCGGATATCGTGGCAGATAAAGCGACGGTTGTGGAAGATACGCCAACCATCATTAAGGTCTTAGATAACGACACGTTCGAAGGCGACGACAAAGTGGTGTCGCTGGATACCAATAACGGTCCAGCTAACGGCACGGTCTCGGTCAACCCGGATGGCAGCGTCACTTACACACCAAACGACAACTACCACGGTACAGACAGCTTCACGTACATCGTCACGTCGGGTGGGGTATCGGAATCCACCACGGT
>NZ_JAWPOL010000071.1:0-2492 GCF_033391095.1 Vibrio sp. Vb0667
TTACCTAAAACCTTGATGATGGTTGGTGTGTCTTCCACAACCGTCGCGCGGTCAGATTCAATATCTGCCACAGGCGCAACTGTGAAGTTCACCGTTTGGCTAACGCTTTCACCGCTTGGATCGGTGGCGGTAAAGGTTAGGGTTTCTGAGCCATTCCAGTCTGCGGTTGGAGTGAACGTAGCAATGCCATTGACGATCGCCACTTGAATGTTGCTGTTGCCAGAGACACTAAACGTTAACTCACCATCGGCGTTATCCACATCACTGAAAGCGGTATTTAGATCGATGCTGTATGGCGTGAAGTCTTCCGCCAAGGTTTGGTCTGCAATGCTGCTTTCAACCACAGGCGTGTCGTTCACCGCATTCACGGTGACGTTGACCGTCGCTTGGTCAGTCAGTGAACCATCGGTCACGGTATAAGTGATTTCAGCGTCACCATGGAAGTTCTCAGCCGGTGTGAAGACCAGTTTTCCATCAATAATTTCGACTTTACCTTGGTCACTCGGCACAGACGCCGAATCAATGCTTAACGTATCGCCGTCGATGTCGGTGTCGTTTGGCAGGACATCAATCGTGACAGCGGTATCTTCTTGTGTTGTGGCCGCGTCATCGTTTGCCACTGGCGCGTCATTGACTGGCGTCACATCGACGTTCACCGTGGTGGATTCCGATACCCCACCCGACGTGACGATGTACGTGAAGCTGTCTGTACCGTGGTAGTTGTCGTTTGGCGTGTAAGTGACGCTGCCATCCGGGTTGACCGAGACCGTGCCGTTGCCTGGACCGTGATTGCTATCGAGCGACACCACTTTATCGTCGCCTTCGAACGTGTCGTTACCTAAGACCTTGATGATGGTTGGCGTGTCTTCCACCACCGTCGCTTTGTCTGCCACGATGTCCGCCACAGGCGCTACTGTGAAGTTCACCGTTTGGCTAACGCTTTCGCCGCTTGGATCAGTAGCCGTAAACGCTAGGGTTTCTGAGCCGTTCCAGTCTGCGGTTGGGCTAATGGTCGCAATGCCATTTTCAATCGAAACTAACACGTTGCTGTTGCCAGAAACGCTAAACGTTAACTCGCCATCCACGTTATCCACATCACTGAAGGCCGTATTCAGATCGATGCTGTATGGCGTAAAGTCTTCCGCCAAGGTTTGGTCTGCGAGGTTGCTTTCAACCACAGGCGTGTCGTTCACCGCATTCACGGTGACGTTGACCGTTGCTTGGTCAGTCAGTGCACCATCGCTAACGGTGTAAGTGATTTCAGCGTCACCATGGAAGTTCTCAGCCGGTGTGAACACCAACTTGCCGTCAACAATTTCAACTGTACCTTGGTCACTCGGCACAGACGCCGAATCAATGCTTAACGTATCACCATCGATGTCAGTATCGTTTGGCAGAACATCAATCGTCACTGGCGTGTCTTCGTCAGTAACGGCATTGTCATTGGTCGCCACTGGCGCGTCGTTCACTGGTGTGACATCGACGTTCACCGTGGTGGATTCACTGACGCCCCCAGACGTAACGATGTAGGTAAAGCTGTCTGTACCGTGGTAGTTGTCGTTTGGCGTGTAAGTGACGCTGCCATCTGGGTTGACCGAGACCGTGCCGTTGGCTGGACCGTTATTGGTATCCAGCGACACCACTTTGTCGTCGCCTTCGAACGTGTCGTTACCTAAAACCTTGATGATGGTCGGTGTGTCTTCCACGACCGTCGCTTTATCTGCCACGATGTCCGCCACAGGCGCCACTGTGAAGTTCACCGTTTGGCTAACGCTTTCACCGCTTGGGTCGGTGGCCGTAAAGGTCAACGCTTCTGAGCCGTTCCAGTCTGCGGTTGGAGTGAACGTAGCAATACCATTGACGATCGCCACTTGAATGTTGCTGTTGCCAGAAACGCTGAAGCTCAGATCGCCATCCACGTTATCCACATCGCTGAAAGCGGTATTTAGATCGATGCTGTATGGCGTAAAGTCTTCCGCCAAGGCTTGGTCTGCAATGCTGCTTTCAACCACAGGCGTGTCGTTCACCGCATTCACGGTGACGTTGACCGTCGCTTGGTCAGTCAGTGCACCATCAGTAATCGTGTAAGTAATTTCAGCGTCACCATGGAAGTTCTCAGTTGGTGTGAAGACCAGTTTTCCATCAATAATCTCGACTGTACCTTGTGTTTCAGGTACGGACGCTGATTGGATAGACAGCGTATCACCATCAATATCGGTGTCGTTTGGTAGGACATCAATCGTGACAGCGGTATCTTCTTGTGTTGTGGCCGCGTCATTGGTCGCCACTGGCGCGTCATTGACTAGCGTCACATCGACGTTCACTGTGGTGGACTCCGATACCCCACCTGAGGTGACGATGTAAGTGAAGCTGTCTGTCCCGTGGTAGTTGTCGTTTGGCGTGTAGGTTACGCTACCGTCCGGGTTGACCGAGACCGTGCCGTTGGCTGGACCGTTATTGGTATCCAGCGACACCACTTTGTCGTCGCCTTC
>NZ_JAWPOL010000072.1:0-2482 GCF_033391095.1 Vibrio sp. Vb0667
CAGACTCAACGTCGTCTAGTAACCAGTCTTCTTCTTGAGGAACGCCAAATTCATTCTCAACAGTATTCGGCGTTGGCGTGAATGCAGGTTCTTCCTCTTTACTGGTAATTTCTGGTTCAGTCTGTTCCTCGCGAAGTTGATACTCACCATTTTCAGAGGGCAGCTCTTCAGCCGATGGCATCAAATTCTCTTTGACAGATGAGTTTTCTAACTCTTCAGCAAAACCTTCTTTGCCTTCCAGAAGTGCGTCTAGCTCGGCGGCAAAATCTGCACTTTCTTGCTCAGTTTCTTCAAGAACGGTGTTGTCAGATTCAAACAGTTCATCCAGCTCAGTCATCAGAGGATCATGCTCTGGTGACATTTCCTCAAGATCACCTAAGAAGTCATTGCTATTAAACGGGACGCTTTCTTCTTGTAATGATTTCGTTAGTTCTGGTTCTGATGCAGCCGATGGTTGTGGCTGCGCCTCGCTCAGTAGAGCGTCGATATCTAAGCCAGATTCAAGTTCTAACTCTGAGGCGTCTTCTTCAACCTGCGCGGTTAGCGGCTTTTCTTCCTCTGGCTCAAGCGCTTTATTTTGTTCCGTTTGAGGCTCAATCTCTTCAAAACCAAAATCAGCCACCAAGTCATCGTCTAACTGACTCTCATCAGCAGTGACTGCCTCATCCTCACGAATCAAATCATCGAATGGGTCGAGCTCGGTCGTGATCTCGTCTTCCAAAACGGGCTTTTCATCGTCGTCTTGCAGTAACTCATCGAGTAATTCAACGCTGTTTTCGTCGAGTTCCTCAATTGCTTCTTCAGCCTCAAAATCAGATAGCGCTTCCAATTCGTTGAGCGGATCGAACTCTTCCTCGGTTTCGTCTTCATCGAAATCGATCAATTCGTCGAGTAGCTCAGTGCTGTTTTCATCGATATCGGTGTCATCAGTCAAACCCGCCAGACTTTCGAGTTCATCAAGTGGGTCAAGCTCACTTGATGTTTCTTCTGCTGGTTGATCGTATTGAGCTAATAGCTTATCAATATCGTCATCCGACGCCTCTCCTGCCGAGAAATCCTCGTCTGAGACTTGCGGCTCTGGCTTGGTATCTTCAACGTCAAGATCTAAATCATCGTCGCCAAGTTCTGCGAATAAATCGTCCAGCATCGCTTGATCAACGCTGCCACTTGAAAGGTCTTCCGATGGTTCATCATCAGCAAGAAGTTTGGCAAATTCATCATCAGAAATAGCGTTATCGTCGTCGGACAAGTCGAAGCCTGTTTCGTCTTCGTCGAGCACTTCAAGTTCTGGCGTCACTTCATCAAGCGCACGTTCCATCTCTTCAAGGCCCAGCGCTTTCTCGTCGCCATTGACTTGAATGCCGCTCGTTGAAGAATCAAACTCGTCAAATCCAACGTCTAAATCACCATCATCGCCGATACCGGCAAATGGATCTTCGCCGTCATCGCCTTCTAAGTTGAAGTCTAGTTCTTCGTCATCTAGGTTTGCGAAGACATCTTCTTCAAGCTCAGCTTTCTCATCCTGCTCTAACAGCGGTTCAGAGTCATCATCACCAAACAAGTCATCATCTAGGCTGAGCTCATCATCAAGTTGGTCAGCGGCAGCTAAACCTATTGGTGCCGCAAGCGGGTCGATATCTTGTGTCTGCTGCTGCGCGGCTTCCTCTTCTTTCGATTTCGAGCGACGACCAAGTAGCATGACAACCAACAACGCTAGCAGTGCCCCGGGAATCAGAGCTGCAAGTCCGACTAGCCAACCATTGGATAGAATCTTATCCATCGTACTTGGCTGCATGCGTTGCTGCTCAGCAACACGTTGGCGCTCTTCTGCCAACAGCTTTTCCACTTCCGAACGAATGCGCTCTTCGTCGTTAAGCTCGCTTTTGAGTGTTTCAACTTCGCTCTGCACTTGAGACAACATGAGGCGCAGACGATGGTTTTTCTCTTCTAGTGATTCAAGCTCACTTTGCGAGCCCTGCAGCTTGTCTTTTAGATCACTAACCTGCTTTTCACCTTGCGGTGACGTCGAAACTGGTGGCACGTTTGCTGTCGTTTCAACAGGTTTAACTGGTTCAGGTTTTGGTGGAGTAACAACTGGCGGTTTTGGCGCAGTAGGCTCTGCAACAGGTTTAGGTTTAACCTCTATCTGTTTAACTGGAGCTGGCTTTTCTGGCTTGGGTTGTTTTAGTCGTAACTCATGCGCCTTCATAATGGCAACAGCTTGCTCAGTCGTCGCACTGCGAACTTGCTCTAATGAAGGAACACGAAGACGGCTGCCTGGGATCAGCTCGTGGATGTTTTGATTGTCAAACGCTTGAGGGTTGATTCGATAAATGGCGAGAAGCGTTTGTTGTACCGAGACATTACGTGACGGTCTTAGCTCAGAAGCAATCGACCACAGTGTTTGGTTTTCACCTGTAGGGCCGAAAAGCGCGAAGGCTGAGTATTCTCAGGTGGAGTAGGTAATGCTCGTTCGATCTCT
>NZ_JAWPOL010000073.1:0-1511 GCF_033391095.1 Vibrio sp. Vb0667
TGGAAGAGCTGCGAAAGCTTGGTGAAGAGCTTGTCGGCCTAAAGCCAGCAGTTCTCGAAAAGTTTCCATTGAGCGAAGACCTGCGAGAAGCAATTGCCGATGCACAGCGCTTTAAGAACGAAGCGCGTCGTCGTCAGCTACAACGTATCGGTAAATTGATGCGTTATGAAGACCCAGAACCAATCCAAGCGGCATTGGACAAAGTACGCAACAAACACTCACAAGCAACAGCAGCGCTGCATAAACTTGAAATGCTGCGTGATCGCGTTGTGGAAGAAGGCGACAAAGCCATTGATGACGTAATGGAAATGTACCCAGAAGCGGATCGTCAGCGTCTACGTCAACTTGCACGCCAAGCAGCGAAAGAGAAAAAAGCCGGTAAACCAGCAAAATCTTACCGTGAAATTTTCCAAATCCTGAAAGCGTTAAACGAAGAAGAAATCTAATCTTCCTTCGTAAACCATAAAGACAAAGCAGACCACTAGGTCTGCTTTTTTAATGCGGATAATCAATGCCCATTAAGCGAGGCGATTGAGGAGGTCTCCGCGCTGAAACGCGTTAATGTTCTCAATCAGGATGTCGGCCAAGCGTTGAATCGACGAATCACTTCCCCACGCAACATGAGGCGTTAACAGCAAATTCGGTAAGTGAATATTAGCGATCAGAGGGTTGCTCTCATCGGCAGGCTCCTGAGTAAATACATCAAAACCTGCTGCTGCGATCTCACCCTGTTTTAGAGCATCCACCAACGCTTGCTCATCAACCAATCCGCCACGACCAGTGTTGATTAGAATCGCGTTTGGTTTCATTTGCTGTAACTCGGCTTTGCCAATCAAATTCTGCGTATGCTCGTTAAGCGGACAGTGCAAAGTCAACGCGTCAGAGTGTTTCAACACTTCCTCAAATGGCACATAACCTGGTCGACATTCTGCCGCTCCTTTACGCTCCGCAAATAAAACGGTCATTCCTAGCGCTTGAGCCAGATTCGCCGTGGCTTGTCCCAATGCACCACTACCGACGACACTTAGTGTACTGCCGCCAACATCCCCGATGGAATGAGTAAAAAAGCAGAACTGCTTATTACGCTGCCATTCGCCAGCCGCAATGTCTTGATGGTACCCAAACAAGTTTCGACGCAAAGCAAACAACATCGCGATCACATGCTCAGGCACAGATCGAGTGGCATAACCACGCACGTTCGCGACTGCAATGCCATGTTCAGCACAATAGTTTACATCGACATTGTTAAACCCTGTCGCCGCAACGGCAATCATCTTGAGCTGAGGCAGCTGCGAAAGTACCGATTGATCCAGCACCACTTTATTGCTGATGACGATATCGGCATCAGCTAAGCGCTCAAGCACGAACCCAGGCGGTGTCAGTTCATACTCCATCCAATGATGAGGAAACTCAGGGCGCGGGACTTGAATGTGATTGGGAATGGTGGCGCGGTCGAGAAAGACCACTTTAGGCAGTGACATAACGGCTCCTTGTTCACTGCCTAATGAAAT
>NZ_JAWPOL010000073.1:1521-2470 GCF_033391095.1 Vibrio sp. Vb0667
TTTTGTAATCAGGTAATTTACGCTCTGGATCGAAATAGTCAAAGATCATCTCTTCGGCTTCCTGGTAAAAGTCACACGGAACAAAAATACTGCGGAGCCAGTGACTTTTCGGATGGTAGAAGCTCAGTTCAGAAGCGTGCAGTTCCAAACGCTCAGAGAAGGCTTTGGCTTCTTCGGTAGCATAGAACTCATCACCAACAATAGGGTGACCCAACGCTTGCATGTGCACACGCAATTGATGTGAGCGGCCAGTAATAGGCAGTAAACGTACGATGGTCGTCTTTGTGCCGTCTTCGTGTTCTTCTCGCTTCGCGACTTGGAAGAGAGTTTTTGATGGCTTACCATCTTCAAAACACACTTTTTGCAGCGGACTGTTCGGCCAGTCACAGATCAATGGCAGATCGATTTCGCCCTCTTCCTGCTCGACATGACCCCAAACGCGTGCGTAGTAAATTTTATGCGTTAAGCGGAACTGGAACTGCTTTTTCAACGCACTTTCTGCTCGCTTGTTTTTAGCCAGTACCATCAATCCCGACGTCGACATATCTAAGCGATGCACGACTTGGATATCTGGGTACTCTTCCTGTAAACGACTCCACATGCTGTCATGGTGCTCTGCAAGACGTCCCGGAACTGATAACAAACCAGACGGCTTATTCACAGCCAAGATATGGTCGTCCTCAAAAACGATGTCGATCCAAGGATCAGTCGGTGGGTTGTACTCAAGCATTGCCATGGGTGGGATCTCTAGAAAATAAAAACGCCGCGATTATAACGAGGGCTCAGTCAAAACGCATTTTAATTTCGCGACCAATGAAAACACCAAAACCAACAGGGTTAATCAAGTCAATAAATTCGAAAAATAAAATAAAAACTGATTTGTAAATATAGTTTGACAAGTACTGCGGGAGTGATATTTATAGAGTGGTTACCCAAATAACTTTATTCC
>NZ_JAWPOL010000074.1:0-2463 GCF_033391095.1 Vibrio sp. Vb0667
TACGAGAGGACCGGAGTGGACGAACCTCTGGTGTTCGGGTTGTGTCGCCAGACGCATTGCCCGGTAGCTAAGTTCGGAATCGATAACCGCTGAAAGCATCTAAGCGGGAAGCGAGCCCTGAGATGAGTCTTCCCTGATACTTTAAGTATCCTAAAGGGTTGTCGGAGACTACGACGTTGATAGGTCAGGTGTGTAAGTGCTGTGAGGCATTGAGCTAACTGATACTAATTGCCCGTGAGGCTTAACCATACAACACCCAAGGGGTTTTGATGGACTCGAAGCAAGAACAGAATTGAATGTGTAGAGAACACAGAAACAGCTTTCCGAATTAAAGAATTTGCTTGGCGACCATAGCGTTTTGGACCCACCTGACTCCATTCCGAACTCAGAAGTGAAACGAAATAGCGCCGATGGTAGTGTGGGGTTTCCCCATGTGAGAGTAGGACATCGCCAGGCTTTAAATTTAGACTTAGGTCTAACCAGTGCGGAGCGGTAGTTCAGTTGGTTAGAATACCGGCCTGTCACGCCGGGGGTCGCGGGTTCGAGTCCCGTCCGCTCCGCCACTTATTTGAAAGCCCTGCTAGAAATAGCAGGGCTTTTGTCGTTTTAGGGGCTGTCTTTTCCCTTCCAAGAAAGACCATTCTCGATGATCTGCAGTTCCACGACTTCGCCATTTATACCAATCTGGAAAACTAACTGGTCAGGTCTATCCATCTTCTCGAAGACATTTTGGTGACTCTTTTGGAGCAATCCAAAAACCGATACTATGCATCGCAGACTTTGGAGATGATGTCGTCGTAATCAGTAAAATATTGATTGGCTAAATCGCGTTGCCTCAACCAACGCCATACTTGTTCGATAGGGTTTAGCTCTGGAGAATAGGGCGAAAGTTTGATTACACTGACATTTAAAGTCATTGGCAATTTCTTCTGTATGCCATCCTGCGCCATCCATTACAACGACGGCGTGACGTCCTTCCTACGTGACTGCCAATATTTGTTTTAAGTGCTCTATCATGATGTCTTTATTAACCCAGGGACAATGATAGCCTCACTAATTCCTTTTTTGGGACAGACTGAACCGAACAGATAAGCATACTCAAATTGTTATTGCTTCACGGCTCTTGGGCGAGTTCCTTTTTAGCCCATAAGCGTGTTGTCGTGTTTTGAGCGGGAAGTTATTCATGAAAAGCCCATGTTGTCGAGCAGGTAATAGATAGAATTAGAGTGGTAGTGCTGACCAAATCCTTTCACTATATAAGCCTGGATGTCGGCACCAGTCAGTCGTCGGCCTTGTGTATCATTGGTTTTATCTTTTATGTATTGGCTCAACAGCTCTCTTTGCTCGGAAGTTAAGAATGGTGGTCTTCCTATTCTTGGCTTTTCTTGCCGTCCTTCCAGCCCTTCTTCAAGAAAGGTTTAAACCTACTTATTGACACTGGTTCGGCTTACCTTGAGAAACTTGACGATTTGTGTGCGTGAGTGTCCATCATTTGAAATGAGTAAGGGTCAGTGGCCTCATTTTCATCTGAATGGATTTTTGCTGACTTGCGAGTTTTTTAAAGTCGATATTGTTGAGGCTGTCCATAGCGAATCAGTTCTGTTGTTGGACAGCCTCAATTGGATCATGTTTTTACTTAGATTGGTATTACTTGTCTGTTGAGTGGTGCTCATTGGCGTGGGTGGAGAAAAGCCGAAAAAACTATAAGGGTCAAACTGTAGCGAGTGGTTTAAGAGAGAGGGGCTGGGTTTCTAGTTAATTTAATACGTGTTGATGGGTATGGATAAATGGCAGGCAATAAAAAGCCGACAGTAAACTGTCGGCTTGATAATGTTGTTACTGGTTAGTCGTGCTGAACCAGCATCAGAGCTTTACGAGAGACTTCATGAGCTGCTTTGGTTAGATTTTGCTTCTCTAGTGTGTCTGCTAGGAAAGCATAGTCAGATACGTCTGAGCGAAGTTTTAGAGCTATTTCAAAGTGCTCCTGAGCTTGTTGCCATTTCTCTTGACGGAAGTAGAAGTGTGCTAGAGCGCTGTGTGCCGCTGCGTTGTCAGTTTCTTTCTTTACTACGCCTTCTAGGAAGACTACTACAGGATGGATATCTGGTAGGTTTAAGTCTGGCAGTAGTTGGTAAAGTTCTGGTTCAGGCTGCTTTTTCAGTGCTTCTTTTAGTACGGTAAAGGCTTCGGTGTCGGCTTTACGAGCGATAAGCTCACGTGCAAAACAAGCAATAAGATGCGTGTCTTGCTTCACTTTACGAGCCAGACTGTTCCAATGAGAAATTAGCCCTTCGCTACCTTGTTGTTGCGCGACTTCATGCAGTAAACCACATTGTGCTTTCTGAATCAGTTCTGCTTGCTCTTCTTCCGTTACTAGCTTTGCTTTCGCCAGTTGTGGCATTAGGTCAATCAGCGGCTGCCACAATTTAAGCTGCATGTAAGTTGTTTTGAGTAAGTTCAAGA
>NZ_JAWPOL010000075.1:0-2438 GCF_033391095.1 Vibrio sp. Vb0667
AGAGTGATTCGCAACGCTTGGCAGTTTCGCTTCGCTCAAGTATAGCCAAGCGCCGCTCACACCTTAATGCGGCGTTATGTGCTTTGGGAGAAAATGGAAATGGATATTCCCGACAGATTCAAAAATGTAAGATACGTTTCATCCCGCATTCCGGGTTGCAAAGATGATTCAGACTTAACGCTTGGAGCTAACTGTCAGGTCTTTGCTTATAACCTGCTCAGAGACTTCGGTCTAAATCCACCTAACTACCGTTCTAGTGAATGGTGGGATGAGTGAGGTGGTCACTGAGTTTAAGCCGCTAGATATCATGATGTACAACGACTCTACTGACTCATACGGAGCACACGTTGGGGTGTATGTCGGTAATGGACTCGTCTACCCCCTTTCTTTATCCAATGGCGTACCCATGTTTGAGCGCCATTTAGACTTACTTCAACAAAGTAAGTATCAGTTTTTATTGGCGCTAAGCGTATAAAACAGTTTGGTGCATAACGTAAGTACGCACATAACAAACTGTTCAAGAGGGATTCGCAACGCGTGTCATTTTCACCATGCGTTGATTTTAGTGATTAAGGCGGCTTGCGGCGGCTTTTGTATTGCGTTGCTCACCCCTTAGCTGGGCGTCAGCCTTATTACGGGGAATTGGAGCCCTCAGCAGAGGACTCCCGATATAAATCACTGTTTAAAAACGTGGTCTAAAACTGCAATATGATACGCATTTACTTGTCCCCAACGTTCATCAGGAACTTTATTGATCTTACCTCCAATTTTTTGGGTGTAAGCTCTAGCTTCCAAACCTTTAGCTTTTGCTAAGGTCAGAATGATTGGGATATTTTTAGAGTTACAATAAGCGATAACTGTGTAGTAATCCTTATCTCCAAATTTATGCTCTAATGCAGCATTTGCCGCTTTAAATGCATCGTCGGCTTTTTGATTGGCTTTTGTAACTTCGGCATTTGTTCTAGAAATGTGAGCTTGTGTATTTAACTGAGCCTTTTCTAAGTTGTTAATTCGTTGGTCATGTTGAACTAGCAAATTAGCTTGGTTTAATAGTTGCTCCGCCGATGATAGTACTCTCTGTGCTTCGAAATATGCATCTGCCAATTGTTCTTGGACTTGCCATGAAAAATCATCGGTAAATGCTTTTACCAACATTGAGTACCCACGTTGTGTAATTAAAATAATTCCAGATGGCGGAATAGGGTGTGGGTAAGAAGCTGCAAATGCTTGGTCCGTAGGCATTGCTATGAAGTAGTGTTTGTTCTTAAGCAACTTCGATTGGTTTGCAGTAAAAATGTTGTAAGTAGTGTTTTGAGAAACTCTATGTTATTTGTCAATGTTCCACAAGGTTAGGACACGCTCGGAGTTAAACTCAACGACAGGGATCGTAACCAAAAGGTCATTAATACTCAAAGGTCAAATATGGATATTTACCCAGAAATCGAATTATCTAAAGCGCAGCATAATGCAATTGAAGCGCTTAGAAACCAGTCGTTTCCTGAACACCAAGTTACTCGCTCTTACTATAAGCAACTCCCGCATATGAGAGTTCTGAATTACGAAGGTGATCAGTTAGTTGGTTACATGGGATTAGACTACAGAGTTGTTCGCGTTGGTGATGAAATTTATAAAGTATTAGGTGTGAGTGACTTTTGTGTCGAGAGCAAAGTTCAAAGACAAGGTATTGGCACAACAATGTTGTCTCAACTCAGCGAGTATGCGTCCACTAAAGATGTCGACTTCATCATTTTAGTCTCCGATTTGGAGCGTTTTTATGTGGCTAATGGTTATCAGCGCCTTAACTCTCTAAGTTCTTGGTTGCGCGTTCATGAACATAAAAATTACGGTGTTGCTGTAGAGCAACTAGATGATTTATATGTTAAACCTATCAGCGGCAAAACTTGGGCTGTTGGCCATATAGATTGGTTAGGGTATATGTACTAGTCTGTAGTGGGCTAATAAGTTGTTCAAAAAGAAATACTACACATAGCATTTCCAATTAGCGTTTCTTATACCTTACGGGAGCGCTTTCCCACAAGGAGCAATATGTGATTGTAGTAGCAAGGTTTTCTTTTCCTCATGAAGCTCATATTGCGAGAGCAAGCCTAGATAGTGTCGGAATAGAAAGTTACATCGCTGACGAGCACACGGTAAATACTCAGTGGCTTTATTCAAATGCAATAGGCGGCGTCCGTCTGATGGTGGCCGAAAGTGATGCAGAAGATGCGAAACAAATACTTAGTAGCGATTTCTCAGAATCATTGGGAAATGAAGTTGACGTTGATGAAGAAAAAGACGTTTGCCCTAAATGTGGTAGTAAAGATCTATTTGCATTTACAAAAGGTAAACGCCCAGCTTTCTTTGTGCCGTCCTAAATAAGGTTGACACTTTCCACCCCCCAAAATTGGAGAGTGTTATGAAATCAACAACTAAAAGAA
>NZ_JAWPOL010000076.1:0-2413 GCF_033391095.1 Vibrio sp. Vb0667
TTCCTCCTTAGCTCAGTTGGTAGAGCGACGGACTGTTAATCCGCAGGTCGCTGGTTCGAGCCCAGCAGGAGGAGCCACTTTTAAAGCCGCATCACTTGATGCGGCTTTTTTGTATCTGCTTTATACGTCATTTCTCACTTTCCCATTTATCTGCACTTCATTTCTAAACATCAGCGAACATTAAATCCTTTCTTCAAAAATACTTATTTCACGCTAAAAATTTAATCCTCATCGTAATTTCAATACGCATTAGTATCCGAGCATATTTATCTTCACTAAGATGCCCGAGTTATTACATTTCTTCTTTTAGCTATGCCTTGCATAGTGATAACACTTTATTTGTGAGCTAAATATGAAACTAAAAACTCAAGCCTATTTATTATCTGCGATCATATTGCTAGCTCTCCTAGCTCTGACCGCAACGGGCTTATGGACACTTCGCGTCGCAAGTAACCTTGATAACAAAGCTCGAGTTACTGAGCTATTTAAAAGTGCGTACAGCATACTTACCGAAGTAGAAAAGATGGCTATCGAAGGCAAAATGCCGGAAGACGAAGCGAAAGCATTAGCCACTCGCCTACTTCGTAACAATATCTACAAAGACAACGAATACGTTTATGTCGCAGATGAAAATATGATGTTCATCGCCGCACCACTAGACCCTCAACTGCACGGAACCAGCTTCCATGACTTTAGAGATGGCAGTGGTAATAGCGTAGGCCAACTCATTCTAGATGTATTGGGGCACAAAACAGGTCAGATCGTTGAATATACCTGGAGCCAAAAACAAGCTGATGGCAGCATTGAAGAAAAACACTCGATAGCAGAAAAAACACCACACTGGGGCTGGGTTGTCGGTACAGGTATTGGCTCTAATGAAGTTAACGCACGTTTTTGGTCGACAGCACAATGGCAGCTTGTGCTGTGTCTGATTATCGCGGGAAGTATTCTAAGTGGCCTGATCATTTCGATTCGCAAAATGCTTCATCTACTTGGTGGAGAGCCTAACGACGTGCGTAAAGCAGTTCAAGCTGTCGCTCAAGGAGACATTCAGACCAGTTTTGATACTGTGGCACCGAGAGGAAGTATCTATCGTGCCGTGCAAGATATGAGTCAATCAGTAGCTACCATGGTGACAAACCTAGAGAAGTCTATGCATGCACTGCGCGCAGAGTTGTCTGCCGTAGAAGCTCGATCAAATACGATTGCCGATCTTACCGTATCTCAGCAGCAATCAACGGCGATGATTGCCACTGCGATGACTGAAATGGCATCTTCAGCCAACCATGTTGCCAATTCAGCAAGCGACACCGCAAACAATACGGACGAGGCTGACAAACAAAGCCAACATACTCAGAAACTCATTCATAACACGGTTGAAAACATTCAAGGTTTAGCTTCTCAATTAAATACTGCGAGTAAAGCGGTCGCCGATCTAGATCAGGATGTAAATAATATTGTAAAAGTGCTCGATGTGATTGGTGATATTGCAGAGCAAACAAACCTATTGGCACTCAATGCAGCCATTGAAGCAGCACGTGCTGGAGAACAAGGCCGAGGCTTCGCAGTCGTTGCTGATGAGGTACGCAACCTAGCAGGACGCACACAAGACAGCACAAAAGAGATTCAGTATATGATCTCCAATCTGCAAGAAGGCTCTCGCAATGCCATTCACACAATGGAAATATGTGCAGAAACCAGTGAAAGCACTGTTACAGAGTCTAAGAATGCCTCTGAAGCTCTACAGCAAATTGTAACGGCGTTAGAATCTATCACCACAATGAGCCAGCAGATCGCTACTGCTGCCGCTGAGCAGACGCAGGTTAGCGATGATATTGCGCTACGCATAAACCTTATCGAGGGAAGCGGAGGCCAACTCAACTCTGTCGTAACCGAGAGCCAATCAAGTACTCAAAGTTTAGCTTCACTAGCGAATGAGCTAGAAGGTTGGGTAAACAAGTTCTCAGTAAAGCACTAGTTTAAAGTCAATTGTTCAATAAAAAGCACGTTTTCAGACGTGCTTTTTTGTTTTTATCGCCTTTATTTTGCAAGTGAACACACTATCAATGTTAAAACATCGCTTAAAGCATGGCGCATTGCTGCTAAAAACGCATAAAAACAGCCCACTCCGAGCACAAATTCATCAAACGATATTTTATTTTAATTTTATTGTTGACCTGAAAGCCGAAAAGCCTTTTAATACACCTCGTCGCCCGGATAGCTCAGTCGGTAGAGCAGAGGATTGAAAATCCTCGTGTCGGTGGTTCGATTCCGCCTCCGGGCACCACAATTTATTAATTGTTGGTGCTTAGCACGAACAATGTTAAAGAATAAAATGTGCCGACTTAGCTCAGTAGGTAGAGCAACTGACTTGTAATCAGTAGGTCACCAGTTCGATTCCGGTAGTCGGCAC
>NZ_JAWPOL010000077.1:0-2412 GCF_033391095.1 Vibrio sp. Vb0667
ATCCTGATGTTATTGTTGGTTGGAACGTTATCGACTTCGATTTTCGTCTCCTTCATAAACGTGCGGAATGGCACAACATGAAGTTGATGTTGGGTCGCGCCGATCAGCCAAGCTTCTTTCGTAGCTCATCCCAAAGCCAACAGGGGTTTATCTCAATTCCCGGACGTGTAGTACTCGATGGCATCGATACACTAAAAACCGCGACTTATCACTTTCGGTCTTGGTCATTAGAATCGGTTTCACAAGAATTACTCGGTGAAGGCAAAGAGATCCATAACGTGCATGACCGTATGGACGAAATCAATCGCATGTATCGCTCCGATAAGCCTTCACTTGCCAAATACAACCTGCAAGATTGCGTGCTGGTAAACAAAATCTTCGAGCACACGCATCTCCTCTCGTTTGCTATTGAACGGTCGAGGTTGACGGGAGTTGAGTTGGATCGCGTCGGAGGCTCAGTCGCGGCGTTCACCAATCTTTATTTGCCACAAATTCATCGAGCAGGTTACGTCGCACCCAATTTGCACCCTGAAAACTGGATTGCGAGTCCCGGCGGTTACGTAATGGACTCAATCCCTAACCTTTATGACTCAGTTTTAGTGCTGGATTTTAAGAGTCTATATCCCTCTATTATTCGCTCTTTCTTGATCGACCCTATGGGTTTGGTCGAAGGTTTATTACTGGACATTGGTAAGGATGACGATCAAGCCGTGCCTGGTTTTCGTGGTGGTCAGTTTCATCGTTCGAAACACTTTTTGCCAGAGATGATCGAAAAGCTTTGGGCGGCACGAGATGTTGCGAAGAAAAACAACGAGAAAGCCTTTTCTCAAGCAATCAAAATCATCATGAACTCGTTTTATGGCGTATTGGGCTCATCGGGATGTCGTTTCTTTGATACTCGATTAGCTTCCAGTATTACCATGCGTGGGCATGAAATCATGAAGCAAACTAAAGTGCTGATTGAAAACAAAGGCTATCAAGTGATTTATGGAGATACAGACTCAACATTTGTCTCTTTGAATGGTTCATACAGCCAAGCGGAAGCGGATGAAGTCGGCAATCACTTGGTTGAATACATAAACTCTTGGTGGCAAGAGCATCTTCGCGCTGAGTACAACCTCACTTCAATGCTTGAAATTGAATATGAAACTCACTACCGCAAGTTTCTGATGCCAACTATTCGTGGCGCGGAAACGGGCTCGAAAAAACGTTATGCGGGTTTAATTGGTGAAGGAGAACAAGAGCGCATTGTATTCAAAGGGCTAGAAAGTGCGCGTACCGACTGGACGCCATTAGCGCAAAAATTCCAAAACACGCTCTATCGAATGGTATTTCACGGCGAAGACCCGAGTGACTATGTGCGTGAAGTAGTAGAAAAAACCAATAATGGGGAGTTTGATGACCAATTGGTTTATCAAAAGCGACTACGCCGAAAGCTGCATGAGTACCAAAAAAACATCCCACCTCAAGTGCGTGCAGCACGTTTAGCCGACGACATTAATGCCAAGCTTGGCCGACCTTTACAGTATCAAAATCGTGGGCGCATAGAGTATTTGATTACCCTAAATGGCCCTGAGCCTCATGAATACCGTAACAGTCCTATCGACTACCAGCACTACATCGACAAGCAGATAAAGCCTGTTGCAGATGCGATTCTGCCATTTATCGGCACAGACTTTGAAACCCTATCAGCACCACAGATGGGACTGTTCTAACCAATACGAAACTCAGTCTTTTGGTACTGCTTCACGAGCCAGCCACCGAAGGCATCAATTAGGCCAATGACCGAACGCTTGGGAATTGGCCTTCCAGATAACAATATGCAGAGGCGGTCAATCTCCAGTTTTTTCTCGGGATGATATTGCAAAAACACTTCACCACATTCTATGGGATCATCAAACCAGCGCTTATCGCGATACATCACCAAAGAGTAAGAAGCTCTTAATAACTTTTTAGCGATGACTACCTGCGCACGAACTTGCTCCTCAAGGCTTGTCGCCTGAACAATCTTAGCTCGATACACCGCTAGCCATTCTTCAACATCCATATTCCAGTGCTTAGCAATTTCCCAACTCGGCACATAGTCGCCAAAACAATCAGCCAAGTCATCGCCATGCACACAAACACAGCAGTGCTTGAGCATAAAGCCCCAAGTAAAAATGCTATCAAGATTGGCAACTTCGCTAACAAGTGCCGTTCTTATCGCCACTCCCTTGACTTGCGGATGATTTTGCTGAGCTCGCCACTTTATAGTATTGAGCAGCGTCGCTCGGTTGTTCTCAAACGTCGACTTTGTCACCACAACTAAATCCAGGTTGGACTTTCCTGCTATTGCCGTTTTTCGCGCAACACTTCCGTACACATAAACGCTGTGAAGATTTTGCCCTAGACCACCTGTTAGGCACATCAACA
>NZ_JAWPOL010000078.1:0-2371 GCF_033391095.1 Vibrio sp. Vb0667
TACAATTTTTAGATGATAAGGTCAGCGCACAGCAGTATGCTTTATCTAGCGGTGAAGAATACGAGTTGTGCTTCACTGTATCAGAACAAAATCGAGGTTCTTTGCAGAGTGCTTTGTCTTATAGCGGGTGCAAAGTGACGTGCATTGGCCAAATTAGACCAAATGGAACGTTTGAGCTTCACGATAACAACCAACCTCTCGACTGGGATTTAAGTGGTTTCGACCACTTTAAATAAGCTCATCGAGTTAAACTAGCAGTATAGGTTTAAGGATATGACCAACCCTCTTTCTCTGATTTCATTAAAGAACCCGTGGCATTTGTTGGCGACGGGGTTTGGCAGTGGTTTGTCGCCAGTAGTTCCTGGAACAATGGGGACGCTTGCTGCGGTTCCGTTTTTTCTGTTGTTGGCGCAGCTGCCATTTCCGGCTTATGTCGTTGTGGTATTACTTTCGTGCGTGATTGGCATCAAAATCTGCCAAGTCACGTCAGATGATATGAAGGTGCATGATCACGGTTCAATTGTATGGGATGAGTTTGCGGGCTTTTGGATCACCATGAGTATTGTACCAGCCCTGAATATTCCTATCACGGAATGGAAATGGTTGTTGACGGGTTTCATTCTTTTCCGCTTTTTCGATATGGTCAAACCGTGGCCAATAGGTTGGTTAGACAAACGCATCCATGGCGGGCTTGGCATTATGCTCGATGATATTGTGGCGGGTATTATGGCAGGTATTGCTTTGTTTCTCGTTGCAAAGTATGCGGGTTGGATGAGTTAGTACATCACCTATCACTCGAAGAACAACAAGAATTAAAAAGGGATACCATTGGCATCCCTTTTTGCTATTTAATTGCTTACTTCGCAAGGTATTCCGCAATGGATTTTTCAATCCCTTTTGCGTCTAAACCGAGTTCTTCGTGAAGTTCTTCTTGAGTACCTTGATGGATGAATTTATCAGGCAAGCCAAGGTTGAGTACTGGTTTGATGATTTTTTCTTTCATCATGAACTCAACTACACCTGCGCCAGCACCACCTGCGATTGCGTTCTCTTCTAGTGTGACAAGAACGTCATGTTCATCAGCGAGTTGGCGAATCAATGATTAATCAAGAGGTTTGACGAAACGCATATCAGCAACCGTTGCATTGAGGTTTTCAGCTGCTTCTAGTGCATTCGGTAAGAAAGTACCGAAGCTCAGGATTGCCACCTTTTCACCTTTGCGTACCACTCGACCTTTACCAATCTCAAGAGCGGTAAACTCTTTTTCGATCTCTGTACCCATACCACTACCACGAGGATAACGTACGGCACTTGGTCCAGTGTGCTTATGACCTGTGTACAGCATTTGGCGACATTCGTTTTCGTCGCTTGGTGCCATTATCACCATGTTAGGAATGCAGCGCATAAAGCTAAGATCAAAGGCACCGTGGTGTGTTTGACCATCTGCACCGACCAAACCTGCGCGGTCGATAGCAAACATTACTGGTAAGTCCATGATAGCGATGTCATGGATAAGTTGATCGTAACCACGTTGCAAGAAGGTCGAGTAGATAGCAACGATCGGATGATCGCCAGCAATTGCCATACCCGTTGCAAGTGTCACAGCGTGTTGCTCTGCAATTGCCACATCAAAGTATTGGTCTGGGTACTCTTTCGAGAAACGTACCATGCCAGAACCTTCACGCATTGCTGGCGTAATTGCCATTAGCTTAGGATCTTGCGCTGCCATGTCACATAAGAAGTCACCAAAAATCTTTGAGAAAGTTGGTTTGCCGCCACTGCTTTTTGGTAAGCAGTTATGGCTTGGATCGAACTTAGGGACGCCGTGGTAGCCAATAGGATCTTTCTCTGCTGGCTCATAACCTTTACCTTTCTTGGTCATGATGTGCAGGAACTGAGGGCCTTTAAGCTCACGCATGTTCTTCAGTGTTTTAACGAGCTCATTCACATCGTGCCCATCAATTGGACCAATGTAGTTAAAGCCAAACTCTTCAAACAGAGTGCCAGGGACAACCATGCCTTTTAGATGTTCTTCAGTGCGACGAACCAGTTCTTTGATTGGTGGCACACCTGATAGCACTTTTTTTCCACCTTCACGGATAGAGGTGTAAAGACTACCGGAAAGCACTTTCGCTAGGTGGTTGTTCAGAGCGCCAACGTTTTCTGAGATCGACATTTCATTGTCGTTAAGAATCACCAACATGTCAGGGTGAACATCGCCTGCGTGGTTCATGGCTTCGAATGCCATGCCTGCAGTAATCGCACCATCACCAATCACACTGATGACTTTACGACCTTTACCTTCTTTTTGAGCGCTGATGGCTAGGCCAAGCCCTGCACTGATGGAAGTAGAAGAGTGACCAACTGATAG
>NZ_JAWPOL010000079.1:0-2324 GCF_033391095.1 Vibrio sp. Vb0667
AGTTGGTTAGAATACCGGCCTGTCACGCCGGGGGTCGCGGGTTCGAGTCCCGTCCACTCCGCCACTTATATTAAGCCCTAGTCGAAAGACTGGGGCTTTTTAGTTTGGTCGTGTCCCCTAGAAATGCATTTACACATTGAAGGCGAGACAATACGACTTTCTTTACCCTATTGGCGCATGAGTTTCTCAGGAAGATGAGCCTGCTGCCTGCACTTCTAATTACTCCGAGTTTGTATCATGTCCTCGTTGAAAGATTGGTCATTTGAACAATGAGTCTTTATAACACTCGCCCTCAACCGTAGTAGAATGAATAGTCTTCCTCACTGCGTGTTTTGTTAGCGTCTCTCTTAAACAATAATTTTCTACATCTTATTTCTCAAACATTCATTGCTTCCATGTTTAGAGCGGGGCCGTCGTTGCGTGGATTGCGCAATTTCCCGAAGTATAGTGAGGAAGAGATCTAAGTCTTCCGAAAATTAATGCCTTTTAGAAAACTTTGTTTTCTTTGCTGAACTTGCTAGTAGCGATTAACCTAAGAGGAGTTCTTGAGGAGTATGTTTGATGATGCAACAAATAAAAAATGAAACGCTGAAATCTGTATTTAAGCAATGGTCTTCCGAAGAGGGAATTGTGGTCATCAACCCTGCAACTGAGCAAGAGTTAATTCGGTTAAAGCCTAGTACTCTTGATGAGTTAGATGATCTCATTGGTCAGTGCAAAACGGAGCAAGTCCGTTGGGCTAAATTAAGTGCCAAAGAGCGCTCTCGTCGTTTGAGGGGGTGGTATCAACTACTTCTTGATAATGCAGAAGACATAGCCACGATTATTACCTTAGAGCAGGGTAAACCTTTAGCTGAGAGCAAAGGGGAAGTGATGTATGGTGCCTCTTTTGTCGAGTGGTTCTCAGAAGAAGCAAAACGTGCTTATGGCGAAGTTATTCCTGCCCCCACGACAGATAGACGTCTATCTGCAATTCGCCAGCCTGTGGGAGTATGCGCTGCAATTACACCTTGGAACTTCCCTATTGCGATGATTACAAGAAAAGCAGCACCAGCCCTAGCGGCAGGTTGTGGCATGTTGATCAAGCCATCAGAGCTTACCCCTCTCACTGCAATTGCTGTTGTTGAATTAGCTTATCAGGCTGGTATCCCTAAAGAACTGCTTTCTGTCGTGGTGTCGGAGCAGGCTGCTGAGTTTGGTCAAGTACTAAGTACTGATCCTAGGATTCAGAAGATCTCTTTTACGGGGTCTACGCGCGTTGGGAAAATTTTGATGAAGCAAGCCAGTGATTCAGTCAAGGCGGTGTCGATGGAGTTGGGTGGTAATGCGCCTTTCATCGTGTTTGAAGATGCAGACTTAGATGAGGCTGCGGAAGGGCTTGTCGCGTCGAAGTTCCGTAATGCAGGGCAAACATGTGTTTGTACCAATCGGCTATATGTTCATAAAAATGTAAAACAAGCTTTTATTGATAAAGTATTGTCGAAGTTAAGCAAATTAAAGCTTGGAAATGGTTTAGAGAAAGGCGTCACATTAGGTCCTGTTATTACGATGGCCTCTAAGCATCGACTAGAGGCGGTGATCGATCAAGCTGTACAAGAAGGAGCCTCTATTGCTAACTCTCCACAGAGACGGCCTGGTCGCTTTATGGAGCCCGTTCTTTTGGATAGTGTGACGCAGAATATGTCGATTGTTCAGCAAGAGCTATTCGGGCCTGTGTTGCCTATTGTTACCTTTGAAAATGATTATCAAGTTCTCGAAATGGCGAACGATACAGAATATGGTTTGGCTTGCTATTTCTATACGAATAGCTTGAAGCGTATTGTGACTTTTAGTGAAGGTTTAGAGTACGGCATGGTTGGAGTTAATGAAGGGATCATCTCTACTGAAGTGGCTCCATTTGGTGGAGTTAAAGAGTCGGGTGTTGGACGGGAAGGTGCTAAGCAAGGCCTCGATGAATATCTGGAGACAAAGTATATTTGTCTTGGTGGTTTAAGCTGATTTCAGAGATGGCCGATTGAATTAAAAAGCTAGGTTTTTACCTGGCTTTTTTTTTTAGTTGAAAGGCATACCATTTGCCACGCGCGTTTGTGGTTAATATTTTCTGGTTACTTAGTGAGTCGATAGTTAGCTTGCGGTAAGCGGTTTTTAATAATCAAAGCGCTTATGTTATTTCGTGGGTAGTAGGAGAGAGCTTAGCTTTAAACTAATACAAAAAAGCCGCATCAAGTGATGCGGCTTCTTCTAATATGGCTCCTCCTGCTGGGCTCGAACCAGCGACCTGCGGATTAACAGTCCGTCGCTCTACCAACTGAGCTAAGGAGGAA
>NZ_JAWPOL010000007.1:0-90615 GCF_033391095.1 Vibrio sp. Vb0667
TTAAAATACAAAACGCCCGATGAAGTACATCGAGCGTTTTAGTTAAAAAGTGTCAACCCATATCAGGACGGGTCAGTCGATATCATCACGATAAAGCTTACTGTTCGGAGTGATGCTCTCTCCCGAGCATAAGCAAACACGGTGTCAGAACTAACGTTAGCAAAGTCGCAAACGCCAAACCACCCGCGACAGCGGTCGCAAGCTGAGACCACCATTGAGTGCTTGGTGCGCCAAACTCCACTTTCTGATTAACTAAGTCGATGTTCATTTCTAACACCATTGGCAATAAGCCTAATATGGTGGTCACCGTCGTAAGTAAAACGGGTCTTAAACGCTGCACACCCGTACGCAAAATAGCCTCAGATTTTTCTAAGCCACGTTTACGCATCTGATTATAAGTATCGATTAAAACAATATTGTTGTTTACCACGATACCAGCCAACGCAATCACTCCAATTCCCGACATAATGATGCCAAATGGCTTTTGGAAAATAAGTAACCCGGCGAAGACACCAACGGTAGAAAACAGCACTGCACTAAGGATTAAGAAAGCTTGATAAAAGCTATTAAACTGCGTAATTAAAATCAAAGCCATCACACCAAGCGCGACAATAAAAGCATTTTGCAAGAATGCTGATGAGTTTTCCTGCTCTTCATTTTGACCCCGAATCTTATATTCAATGCCTTCCGGTAAGTCGAGCTGTTCCATTCCAGCGGCAATCTTAGGTAACTCAAGCGCCAAATTGTAACCTTCCACCATATCCGCTTTAATATTGATAACTCGATGACCGTCGACCCGACGAATAGTGTCTTGCTTATGATCTGGTTTGATTTGAGCAAAATTCGTAATCGGTACCAGACCAGCTGCCGTTTTCACTCTCAGTTGATCAAATCGACCTATGTCGCGCTTATCTTGCGGATAGCGCACCAAAATATCGACTTCTTCATCCGCATCATCGGGCAAATAATCACCTATTTTCAAGCCGTTCGTAACAAACTGGACGGTATTCCCGACTAAAGTAGCATCCGCTGCAAAGCGAGAGGCGTCATCTCGCTGGATATCAATTTGCCAATCAATCCCTTCCTTATTAGTGGTATCACTCAAGTTGGTCAGTGCAGGATTACCATCAGCCCAATGTCGTACTTTTTTGGCTGCTTCATCTAACGCACTAACACTCAAATTTCGTGATGACACTTCAATCACGAGATCATGCTCGACAGGCGGTCCTGCGTCCGGGAATTTATACTCAAGTTCAACACCATAAAAGCGGTCTGTCGTCTCTTTTAGTTCCTCAATAATGGTTTTCACTTTGCGTCGATACTGCCAATCCACAGGCGTTATTTGAATCTGGCCAATCTCGTCCCCATTATCGCTCGATCCTGTGCGCGTGTAGACACTTTCAAACTCGTCATGACCGAGCATCACCTTCTCGATTTCGCGCATAACAACATCTTTTTCGTGAATAGACAAGTCACCATAAGAACGAACTTTAACGGTAAAAAAGGCAGGGTCCACTTCAGGGAAAAACTCTGCACCCAAGCCAGCTTTGTTGTAAGTGAAGCCGACCCCTGCCGCTAGCAGTATCGCGCTGAGTAAGACTTTCCATGGATGACGAATCGCTACCGACAGAGTCTGGTAATAAAGCTTGGTAATGCCTGTCGCTTTTTCAAAGTTGCCGTTATGCAGCTCAACCATTTCTCGCTGAGCTTTCTGATTGACGACTTGAGGCTTGCCAATGATTCCACCGATGACAGGAACGAACAATAAAGCCATCATCAGCGAAGCGGCCAAAGTAGCAATTAAAGTAAGTGGTAAGTACTTCATGAACTCACCAGTGATGTCTGGCCAGAAAAGTAACGGAGCAAACGCAGCCAACGTGGTTGCTGTGGATGCAGTAATAGGCCAGGCCATTCGCTTTGCTGCATCTCGATAGGCTTCTTTACGTGGCGTTCCTTCTTGCATGCGCCGATCTGCAAACTCTGTCACCACAATGGCACCATCCACCAACATGCCTACTGCCATAATTAAAGCAAACAGTACGACGATATTGACCGTCAGCCCAAATACCGATAACACCAACAACCCAGTCAAGAACGATCCTGGAATAGAAATCCCCACGAGAAGCGCGGTCCTAACCCCCAATATGGCAATAATGACGATAACTACGAGGATAATTGCGGATAAGATATTGTTTTGTAGATCACTGAGCATCAATTTGACATCGTCGGATTGGTCCCAAGTGTATTTAACTTGCAAATTGTCGGGCCACTCGGAGCGCTTCTGTCCCTGAGCCAGTACTTCTTTTACCAGCTCAACCGTTTCAATGATGTTTTCCCCTGCCCGTTTTTTTACGTCCAAAACGATGGCAGATTCGCCATCTAAACGAGCAAAACTTTCAGGATCGCGAAATGCACGCCGTACTGTCGCCACATCGCCAAAAGTGATCACCTCTTTGCCATTCACCTTGATCGGTAGTTCAAGCACATCTTTCAGTGAATCAAAAACCGATGGGACTTTTACCGAAAAGCGTCCATACCCAGTATCGACAAACCCCGCAGCCACAACTCGGTTATTCAAGGCAATTAAATTATAGATGTCCGCTTGATCGAGACCGTAGCTTTCCATCAATAGCGGATCGACAACTATCTCCACGATGTCTTCGCGATCTCCTGCGATTTCAACCTCAAGAACCTGACGGAAACTTTCCAAACGATCACGTAACGTTCTGGCAATCTGAACAATGGTTCGCTCTGGTACGGTGCCATAGAGCACAACGGTCAAAACAGGCTCTTCAGATGCAAACGTGACTTCGTTTACCGTCGGCTCATCACTGTCCTCTGGTAACTTTGGCTTCGCAAGATCAACCGCATCACGCACATCTGCCATCGCTTTATCAAGATCCACTCCGACACTAAATTCCAGCGTCACCGAAGCATGACCTTCTGATGCCACAGAGGTCATCTCTTTTACGCCTTCAATAGAGCGCAACTCTTGCTCTATTGGGCGAACCAATAAACGCTCGGCATCGACAGGAGAAATGCCTTGATGTCCAACAGAAACATAAATAATCGGAATGGTAATATCAGGGCTCGATTCCTTGGGGATTGTGACGTAAGTAATGACACCAGCAATTAATATCATCACCAACAATGTCAGCATAGTGCGAGCGCGAGATAACGCAGCATCAATCAGAGTGTACATAAGTGCTCCTTACTGCTCACTAGCCGCTTCAACAACTACGTCATCAACTTTATTGGCCAGTACTTGATCACCATCTCGCACAAAACCTTGTCCCAGCACGATAATGTCTGCACGCTCTCCTAACCCAGAGAGCCACACACCATCATCCTCGGCCTTAACGAGTTGAATTGGAACAAACTCAACATACTCATTACGCAGTGTCTTGACACCTAAGTTACCTTCTTCATCTAGTGCTAACATGGCAGCCGTAATCTTTACTGCCAACACTTCACTCAAAGGCAGCTGTACTTCTGCGCTCATACCGGCAGGAATTCTTGCGTCTTGATTATCAATTTCGATTTCAATTGGAAATGTATTAGTAGAAGCAGAAGAAACACGTCCAATGTAGCGCACACGACCTTGATGATGCTGTTGGTTAATGGTTCTTACGTCGGCTTCTAGGCCTTCCTTAAGGTATTGTATATGCCGTTCACTGACATCGGCTTCAATCACTAAAGTATCCAAATCAATGACCGTCGCAATAGGATCGCCAATCCCGACAAAATCACCTAACTCAACAAAGTGGTGATCTACGATGCCATCAAATGGCGCTTTAACCTCAGTATTTCTTAAAGCCGTTTGCACGTTACTCAAATTCGCACGTGCATCTACCAACGCTGCTTGCGCTGTCGCAAATGCAACCTCACCTTGCAGTCCACGACTTTTTAGCGATTTAGCTGCATTAAACTCTTTCTCTTTAACCAACAGCATCGCCTGGGCCCGTTTAAGTTGAATGCCAAGGTCGCGCTTATCGATGTTTGCGATCACTTGTCCCTGTTTGACCGCTTGGCCTTTCTTTATGTTAAGACTGACTATTTTACCGGCAACTTCGGCGCCAAGACGCGCTTGACGATTGGGCGCTGTTCGTCCATACAATTCAATGGTTTTACTGGTAGGTTCGGCAAGAAAAGTATCAAACATCACCTTTGCAAGTGGTGTTGTGTTCGTGGATGTTGAAGAGTTAGGATGATCATCTTGTGCTTTGAGTTGGCCGATGGTTAGCCATGCAACAAGAAGTAAGACGAGGATAAGAGATACTAGCCAAGGGCGCTCGACAATTCGGCGTCCAAAAGAAAGTCCAGACATATAAAGTCCTTTTTATTATTTCTCTGCATATCTGCGAGTGTGCGCTTTACGTGACATCCTTCTACATAAAGCACAGGCAGCCATTAGCTGCCTGTTAGGTGTTAATTACACACTGAACGATGCACCACAACCACATGTTGTCGTTGCATTTGGATTATTTACGAAGAAGCGCGCTCCTTCCAACCCTTCTGTGTAGTCAACAATACCGCCAACGAGATATTGCAGACTCATAGGGTCTACAACCAGTGTTACACCACTGTTTACGATTGTCGTATCGCCTTCGTTTACATTTTCATCAAAAGTAAAGCCGTATTGGAAGCCGCTGCAGCCGCCGCCAGTAATGTATACGCGCAGTTTCAATGCTGGGTTTTCTTCTTCAGCAATCAATGCTTTAACGCGAGATGCTGCTGCGTCAGAAAAAGATAATGGTACGTTTACTTCGCTCACGAAGACCTCTCTCACTCGTGTAATGCGTCAAGCCTGAAGCAAGACGTCAAATTTGTGCTAATTGAGACGATTATCCAATACCTGACAAACTCGTTCAAGTATTCGCCGCCGATTCTTTATAACAGATGCGGATATATAAGATTACACTGCGAAACAACACATAAATTAAGCAAAACGTTTCTAACTTGATTATAGCTAGGTACAATGCGCTCCACTTGGTCCGAGCAATCAAAAGAGGATAACCCCATGACCAAATCATCAGAGCTGTATCAAAAAGCTCAGCAAACCATCCCTGGCGGTGTCAATTCACCAGTTCGTGCATTCAACGGCGTTGGCGGCTCTCCGCTATTTATCGAACGAGCAGACGGTCCACTGATTTTTGATGCCGATGGTAAAGCGTATATTGATTACGTTGGCTCTTGGGGTCCAATGATTCTTGGCCACAACCACGCAGTTATCCGCGAAGCAGTAATTGATGCAGCGCAACGCGGTCTTAGCTTCGGTGCGCCAACAGAACTTGAAATCGCGATGGCAGAATTAGTTTCTGAGCTTGTTCCATCAATGGAGCAAATCCGCATGGTAAGTTCTGGTACTGAAGCTACGATGAGCGCGATTCGCCTTGCACGTGGCTTCACCGGTCGCGACAAGATCATGAAATTTGAAGGTTGTTACCACGGCCATGCTGACAGCTTGCTAGTAAAAGCAGGTTCTGGTGCACTAACTCTAGGCCAACCAAGCTCTCCTGGCGTTCCTGCAGATTTTGCTAAGCACACGCTAACAGCAACATTCAACGACCTAGATTCTGTACGCGAGCTATTTGCTGCTAACAAAGGCGAAATTGCTTGTATCATCGTTGAGCCAGTAGCAGGCAACATGAACTGTATTCCACCAGTGGAAGGCTTCCACGAAGGGCTACGTGACATCTGTGATCAAGAAGGCGCGCTACTAATTTTTGATGAAGTAATGACAGGCTTCCGTGTTGCTCTAGGCGGCGCGCAAGCACACTACAACATCAAACCCGACCTAACGACACTGGGTAAAGTGATTGGTGGCGGTATGCCAGTAGGTGCTTTCGGTGGCCGTAAAGAAGTGATGCAATACGTTGCACCTACAGGCCCAGTTTACCAAGCTGGTACCCTTTCCGGTAACCCTGTCGCAATGGCAGCAGGCTACGCATGTTTGAACCTTCTAAAAGAAGAGGGCAACGAAAAGCGCCTAGCTTCTAAAACGAAACAACTTGCTGAAGGTTTTAAGTCTCTAGCAGAAAAACACGGTATTCCGCTAGTTGTTAACCAAGTGGGCGGTATGTTCGGCTTCTTCTTCACTGACCAAGAAAAAGTAACTTGCTACGAAGACGTAACGAAGTGCGATGTAGAACGCTTCAAGCGTTTCTTCCACTTAATGCTAAAACACGGTGTCTACCTTGCGCCATCTGCGTTTGAAGCGAGCTTTACTTCACTCGCTCATGGTTCAAAAGAGATTGATGCCACACTAGAAGCTGCTGACCGCTGTTTTGCTGTTCTTGCAGAAGAAGCGAAGTAATCGCTAAAAACGGCGATAACGCATTTAGAAAAGGACCGTAACGGTCCTTTTTTATTGCCAATTCAAAATAACCAATATCGCTAATACCCCAACGACAATGCCAAACCACGGTATTCGCTTAGCTTTTTTCTCGGTTTGACACTTTTTATCACCGTTGCAACAACCCATAGCTCATCTCTTGATTGATAACCGACTGATTTGTAGTCATTATAGCAAGGTACATCGCCCTGCTCTAATTCGGCATTGTCATAAGCTTGAAAGAGTTAAGAGTGCAAAGTAATAAAGGTTACACGCCATCATTGAAGGCATAAACCATAAACGTCACCTGTAAGTTGGACTAATACCATGCCAAATAATGTAAAAATAACGTCGAGTCACCGAGTACTAATGGTTGCTTTACTCGCCGCTGCTTTTGCTTGCTACTTATTGGTTGAGCCATATATCAATTCAATTGTGATGGCTTTTATCATTTCTTTGCTCATGTTTCCGATACACGAATGGTTTGAGCAGAAAATTCCCAAGCACCCCAATATGGCGGCACTGCTGTCATGTGTCGTCTTGACGTTTATTATTGTTATCCCGCTTTTATTTGTGTTTGCCGCCATTGTTCAGCAAGGCTCTGTTTTCTCACAAAATACATATAATTGGGTTACCAATGGTGGTATCCAAGATATATTCCAACATCCTTTCGTTATCAAAGGCTTAGCGATTGTTAATGAGTACTTACCTTTTGATAAAATCGAGCCCAAAGCCATCGCTGAGAAAATTGGGCAATTTGCCACATCGTTTGGCTCTAACTTAGTCGCTATCAGCGCAAAGATTTTAGGAGACGCAACCAACTTCCTAATGAACTTCTTCCTGATGCTGTTTGTGCTGTTTTTTCTGCTTCGTGACCACGACAAAATTATCTCTGCGATTCGTCATATCCTGCCACTCTCACGTAGCCAAGAAGACCGCATATTGACAGAGATAGAGCAAGTTTCTAAATCAGCCGTAATGGGCTCATTCATGACAGCGATTGCTCAAGGTTTGGCTGGCGGTATCGGTATGTGGCTCGCCGGTTTCCCTGGGTTATTTTGGGGAACAATGATGGGCTTTGCATCATTCATTCCAGTGGTAGGAACCGCGCTAATCTGGATTCCTGCAGCAGCGTACTTGTTCTTAACAGGCGATATGACTTGGGCTATCTTCTTGACGGTGTGGAGTGTAGTTATCGTTGGCTCTATAGATAACCTATTACGTCCGTTGCTAATGCAAGGCAGCGCCGGCATGAATACCCTTATGATTTTCTTCTCATTACTGGGTGGTCTGCATCTGTTTGGTTTGATTGGTCTTATCTACGGCCCACTTATTTTTGCCGTGACCATGGTACTGTTTAATATCTACGAGGAAGAATTCAAAGACTTCCTTAACCAACAAGACAACAGCTAGTCACCGCTTAATCACTTCAAGCTTGGGGCAGATTGTGCGAAAATCTGCCCCAAATTATTTCTGATGAACCAAATTTATGTCTGCTTATATCGCTCCTAGCCAAATAGCTCAGCGCCAACTTGAATACTTCAACGGAAAACACGTTTTAGTCGCTGGTGAAGTTGAAGACCTATTTCCTCTTGAGTTAGTAGCTCATTGTGAGTCTGTTGAAGTGTTTACTTCCAACTATAGCTACTACCGCCAAATTCAAACCTCTGACAAAGTGAAAAGTCATTTTGGCTCTGTGTTTGATGTTGAAACAAAAGCAGACATGGTCCTTTTATACTGGCCAAAAGCAAAAGCCGAAGCAGAATACTTGCTGGCGATGTTGATGGCGAAACTGGGCATTAACACCGAAATCGTCATCGTTGGTGAAAACCGCTCCGGCATCAAGAGCATCGAGAAGATGTTCCAAGAATACGGCCCTGTGAACAAGTACGACTCTGCTCGTCGCTGCTCATTTTACTGGGGTAATTGCCTCAATGAACCCAAACCTTTCAACCAAACAGATTGGTTTAAGTCTTACACTGTTACACTCGGTGAGCAGTCGCTAGCGGTTAAGAGCCTACCTGGCGTATTCAGCCATGGCGAATTCGACTTAGGTAGCCGATTGCTGCTTGAAACCTTACCTAAGCTTTCGGGCAAAGTGCTAGACTTTGGTTGTGGTGCAGGTGTGCTCGGTGCGTTTATGGCGAAAGCGAATCCAGAGATCGCGATTGAGATGTGTGACATTAATGCTTATGCGATCACTTCTAGCCAAGCCACATTAGAAGCGAATGGTTTATCCGGACGCGTATTTGCATCAGATATATACTCGGATACCGCAAAAGACTACCGCTTTATTATCAGCAACCCGCCATTCCACAGTGGTCTAGACACAAATTACAACGCAGCGGAAACCTTGTTGGGTCAGGCACCACAATATTTAACCAAAGACGGCGAAATGGTGATTGTCGCGAATAGCTTCTTAAAATACCCACCAATTATCGAGCGGGCGTTTAATAATTGCGAGACGCTAAATAAGACCAATAAATTTTCTATCTACTACGCGAAAAAATCATAACTTCCCCCCGCGCGGGCACAAACCTGCGCGATTTTTTCTCATAAATTCAACACTCATAAGAAAAACTGCGTCACCCTGCACGCTTTACAACTAACTTTCTTGTCAAAGAAAAAAAACTCGTTAATTTTGTTAATTCTATCTAGTTGAACATCTTATCCGTTTTTAACGAGAACCTCGGCAGCGAAGTATGTTTTAGAACTGCCCATTATGAGTTGTAATCTTATCCATGTTTAAATTCTACAAAAAACAGAAATTTAAGCGCCTTCAGAGTACACTGATGACCGCATTTCTGGTGCTCAGTATCACACCTCTTACCATTACTGCGATCTTTTTCTTGCAGTCCCACAGTAAAGATCTGCAAGAACAAAGCACCTCGCACTTACTGTCTGTTCGAGATACAAAACAGCAGCAAATCATCGACTACTTTGAGGCACGAGAAACCGAAGTCATGGGCTTTGTGCGCTCAGAGTTGGCTTACGCCAGTGGTGGCCGATTCTACGGTCTCGTCAATGCTTTTAGTCGTTTAGGCAATGATATTGAAGAGTCTCGTAAAAACGCCCAACAGCGCTACATCGAGGGCAGCGGAGACCAAATCAAAACCTCAACGTTACCCGAGTCATCCAACTATGTAGGAAGTGAACGTTACAGACTTTTGCACAAACGCTATCATTGGGCCTACTTGGAGCTCCTCAAGCGCTCTGATTTTAATGACATTTTGCTGGTCGACATCAATGGTAACGTCACCTACTCGATCAACAAAGACGATAACTACGGAACGAACTTGTTATCAGGCCCCTACAAAGACTCGGCACTTGGCAAAACTTTCAAGCGTCTCGCCGATGATGTGACTGAACGTCGAAAAGTAAACGAAGACTACACTCCTGTGATTGTGTCTGACTTCGAGCTGGAAGGGGGTAAATCAGTCGCTTGGCTAGGTGCACCAATTGTTCAGCAAGGTTATCTACACAGCTATGCCATGTTCCGCTTGCCAAATAATGGCATCACTAAGTTAGCCGCAGACGCTAATCGAGAGTCATCCATTAACACCCTGCTGGTTGGAAATGATCACCAACCTCGCACAATTAACACGAAACAAGACGACATTAAGAACAGTTTAGAAGTGATCGATAAAGCACTCTCTGGTGCGTTTGGTGTCGGCACTTACACGAACGGCTTAGGTGAAGAAATCATCGCGGCTTATGCACCGATTGAAACTCGTGGTGTGATTTGGGCGCTCGTCGTACAGTTACCAGAAAACGAAGCTTTCGCTCGTATCCATCAACTCGAAAAACTATTCGTTATCGCTATGTTGATCGCCATTATCCTTGTGGTGATAGCTTCTCACTATTTATCAAACTTTATCACTTCTCCGTTGCTGAAATTGACTTGGGTTGCCGAAAAGGTCTCTGCAGGGGATCTTGATGACACGTCTTTTAATACGGTTCGTAAAGATGAAATTGGTCGGCTTGCGTTAAGCTTTGAACGAATGCAACGCTCTATTCGAGAGAAGATTCAAACCATTAAGAAGCAAAATGAAGAACTAGAAAGCAACATACAGATCATTCAAAAACAGAATGAAGAACTGCAATTGGCCGATAAATTAAAAGATGAATTCTTAGCCACGACTTCTCATGAACTTCGTACACCGTTACACGGCATGGTCGGGATTGCTGAAACCTTAGCGTCCGGCGCCAATGGTGCGATCCCCGCTAGCCAGAAATATCAGCTTGATATCATCATTAAAAGTGGTCAGCGTCTCGCTAATCTAGTCGATGACTTGTTGGATTATCATAAAATGCGTTATGGAAGCATGGATATCCAGAAATCAGCAGTGAGTTTGGGCAGTGCAACACGATTGGTTTTAGAGCTTTCTAGCCATTTACTCGGAAGTAAAACCATCCGCATCATCAACCAAGTCCCAGCGGATTTAAAAGCAGTGTCAGCTGACCCGCAACGCCTTGAACAAGTGCTATATAACCTGATTGGCAATGCGATTAAATACACCTCAGAAGGTAAAATTGTTATCTCCGCTAATGTGGTAGATGATCATGTACGCGTACAAGTTGTGGATACTGGACAAGGAATTCCCGCAGAACAACTTGAACATATTTTTGAACCACTCATCCAAGCAGGGCAAGACGCGAGCCGTTATCGTCAAGGTGCAGGACTTGGGCTCTCCATTAGCCGTCAATTGATCGAATTAATGGGAGGCTCGTTATACGTCAGTAGCCAACCAATGGTCGGAACTACCTTCAGTTTCACTTTACCGCTCGCCAGTGAAGAAGAAATCCAAGCAACCCAGACTCTAGCTGCGCACGGACACTTCCAAATCCCTGAAGTTAATGTAGAGAACCGCGAAGACTTATCACTTCCAGAGAACCCAGACGGCCCGTTACTGTATGTTGCTGACGATGAACCAGTAAACTTACGCGTGCTTGAAAGCTTTTTACGTTTAGAGGGCTATCGTGTGCGTACCGTCTCCGATGGGCCAGAAACGTTAGCGCTCGTCGAGCAAGAGAAGCCGGAACTTCTGTTATTGGATATCATGATGCCAGGCATGAGCGGCTACCAAGTTTGTAGTGAACTACGTGAAACCTATGATCATGCCGAGTTGCCAATCATTATGCTCACCGCACTCAGTCAAACAGAAGATCGTGTAAGAGGTTTTGAAGCAGGAGCCAACGACTATTTATCGAAACCATTTAATAAACAAGAGTTGGCGGCACGTATCCAAGCGCATTTAACGGCAAGTAAAGCAGAAATGCGCCATATGGAAAACAAAGTGCTAGAGTCTGAACTTAGACAGCGAGCAGTCGTTGAAGCAAGCTTACTTGAGACTCAAGGTCGTTTGTTGGAACAGCTAGAATCGGCTCCTGAAGCTATCATCTGTCTACGTGAAGACAAGCGTATTCGCTTTGCTAACGAAGCTGCTTGTAAGCTATTCAAGCGCAGCTTAGAACAGCTAAAGCGCTCATCTGCTGATGAGCTGATTGCCCCTAAATATCTAACCGTCAAACAACCTCATTACTGTGGCAAGATTGATATCTATATTGAAGATATTCGTCAGAACATCGAAGCAGACATTCTTAAGCTCCCTGAAGGTTCAGGGTTAGATATCATGTACATCTTTAATGTCGGCGGTGGAGCCAGTGCCGCTCGCATACATAATCTAGAAACCGCCGTAGAAGTGCTTTCAAGTTATGCATTTGATGGTGACAAAGACCAATTGCAAAAGCTAAAAGAGCTTGGCGGAGAATTTACGCGCCTTGCAGACAAAGCACTCGGTAATAAAAAGGACAAGCAAGAACTTATGCGGGAAGTTCTAGTCGACGCAATGACACATGCTTTAGAGTATTGGGAATCTGTAACGGGTGAAAGTAAATTCGCATTTGCAGAGCAAAGTGGCTTGTGGCGCGTTTATCTAGACCGAAGTACTTTACAAACACGCACCTTAGATAAATACATGCGTATAGAAACATTACCCAAAACACCACGTTGGAGAACGGTGCTAAGCTCGATAGAGTTCATTCTCGAACACTGCAAAGAACAGAGCCCCGAGAGAGCATACATAGAAGCACAACGAGATAAACTACAGCGACTATTGACCAGCTAATATTTATCAAAAAAACTAGCCCAGCGTGCATGCTGGGCTTTTTTGTTATTCGAGTATTCCCTTCCTAGAGATAAAAGAGACCGCCTCTTCCTACCCCATTACCATATTTCCAATAACGAACATTCGGTTAGACAACGCTATCTATTGTTGGTCTTCAAAACGTACGACCTTATCCATTTAACTTGTCTTAACTAGGTAAGTTCGAGCAACCGAAAAAACTTCATTCATATAATAAAAAAAGGACAACAAACGGAAGAAAACTGTCGATAAAAAAGGCCATTTTTCAGATAACAAGCGGATTTTGACGAACTATTGATAGAGATTGCGAACTTAATCACAACAGAACGGCAGATTAATTTTTAGCTGATTAATTAACACCATTTCTGCATGTGAGCGAGATCTCCGAACCTAGAAAACAAGCAGGAAACGTATATTTAAAAAGGACCAGCAGGTTAGTAATCACCAACACTTATTATTAACAAGGATATAAACTGCGACGCATATCAACGTTTATTTTTTGGCCCAATGCTGGTTAAAATTAGCCAAAATAACGTTTATAACGGAGAGCTCAGAGATTTTAACGTTTTTAACGGGAATCAAGTTTGATTATTTTATGGATAAGGTGTTTTCTTACTCCTACCTAAGGCCTACAGGCCACTCTTGGCGAAACTCAATGTTGTAATGAGTAAGGCATGTACAAGAGGTAGGTCTTAGAGAGTGTTTATCAATTGATGACATTCAATTCCATTTAGTGAAATGAAAGCAAATAGTAAGGAACAGCTATGCTTGCCAATATTAAAAAAACAGCACTAGCAACAGCAATTATTGCAACGGCTACTACAGGTTTTGCATCGGTAGCTACTGCGGCTGAACGCAGTGAACTGACTATCCACCCTAAAGAGTTTACAACTTTCGTTCGTAACTTTAACCCTTTCTTGGGTGCAACTAACCTGCACACAACAACCGACTTTATTTACGAGCCGCTCGTTGTTTTTAACGAAATGCACGGTAACACGCCTGTATTTCGTCTAGCAGAAAACTTTACCATGGCTGATGACCTGATGAGCGTAACCTTCGATATCCGTAAGGGCGTAAAATGGTCTGATGGCAAAGCGTTTACCGCTGATGATGTTGTTTACTCTTTCAACCTAGTTAAAGAGAAGCCAGAGCTAGACCAATCTGGTATCAACTCTTGGGTGACTGGCGTAGAAAAAGTTAACGACTACCAAGTTAAATTCCGTCTAAGCGAAGCAAACTCAAACGTTCCTTACGAAATTGCGAAAGTACCAGTCGTACCTAAGCACGTATGGAGCAAAGTAAAAGATCCAGCAACATTCACAAACGAAAATCCAGTAGGCAGTGGTCCATTTACTGAAATCGACACTTTCACACCGCAGCTATATATCCAGTGTGAGAATCCGAATTATTGGGATGCAGACAACCTAGATGTAGACTGTCTGCGTGTGCCGCAAATCGCGAACAACGACCAATTCTTGGGCAAAATCGTTAACGGCGAAATGGACTGGACGTCTTCATTCGTACCAGACATCGACCGTACGTACGCTGCAGCAAGTCCGAATCACCACTACTGGTACCCACCAGCGGGTACTCAAGCATTTGTAGTGAACTTCAAAAACCCAGACGCTGCGAAAAACGAAGCACTAACTAACGTTGACTTCCGTCGTGCGTTCTCTATGGCGCTAGACCGTCAAACTATCATTGATATCGCTTTCTACGGCGGCGGTACAGTGAACGACTTCGCATCTGGCCTTGGCTACGCATTCGAAGCTTGGTCTGATGAAGAGACGCACAACAAGTACAAGGGCTACAACACATACAACGCGGAAGGTGCGAAAAAGCTTCTAGCTAAAGCTGGCTTCAAAGATGTAAACAAAGATGGCTTTGTGGATACACCATCTGGCAAGTCTTTCGAGCTCCTAATTCAATCACCAAACGGTTGGACTGACTTCAACAACACAGTACAACTAGCCGTTGAGCAACTAGCAGAAGTGGGCATTAAAGCTCGTGCTCGTACACCAGACTTCTCGGTATACAACCAAGCAATGCTAGAAGGTACTTACGACGTTGCTTACACCAACTACTTCCACGGTGCAGATCCACACTTGTACTGGGATAGTGGCTACAACTCGAAGCTACAAGCTGGTGACGGCATGCCTCGCTTTGCAATGCACTTCTACAAGAACGATAAGCTAGACGGTCTTCTTAACAGCTTCTACAAGACAGCAGATAAGCAAGAACAGCTAGAGATCGCTCATGGCATTCAGAAGATCATTGCTCAGGACCAAGTAACTATTCCTGTGCTATCTGGCGCGTACATGTACCAATACAACACAACTCGCTTCACTGGTTGGTGGAACGAAGAAAACCCTAAGGGCCGTCCAAACATTTGGGCAGGTATCCCAGAGCGTCTACTTCACGTACTGGACCTAAAACCAGTTAAATAAGTAGAAGTTCATTTCAAGCGGCATACATCCCGTGTGCCGCCTATAAAAATCCCTTGTTAACGAAACCAATATGTGGCGCTCGTCGTCAGGGGATTTTTCGCTCTAAATTTCGCTAGGAGCGACCTGAAACCAGAAACAGGGAAAAAATCTGGGTGAGTAAGGTGTGAGTTATGGGTTATTTTTTAAGACGTTTGTCGTTCTATCTTGTCGCGCTCTTAGTTGCAGCGACGTTAAACTTTATTATTCCGCGAGCAATGCCTGGTGACCCAGTTACCATGATGTTTGCTAATGCTTCAGTACAGGTGACTCCAGAACGAATCGCAGCAATGAAAGAACTGCTCGGTTTCGTTGATGGGCCAATTTACATTCAGTACTTCTCGTACATTAAAAACATTCTAAGTTGGGAATTGGGCACCTCAATCCAGTTCTACCCACTTTCAGTTAATTCTTTACTAGGTAGTGCATTTGGCTGGTCACTATTTCTAGCTGGTACTGCGGTTGTACTTTCTTTCTCCATCGCTTCTGTCCTTGGTATTTTTGCCGCCTGGAAGCGCGGTAGTAAGTACGATGCATTCGTAACGCCTGGCACATTGATCATTCAAGCGATTCCACAAATGGTTATCGCAATGTTAGCACTGTTTACCTTTGCGATTGGCCTGAAATGGTTCCCATCTGGCTATGCTTACACGCCAGGTACTATTCCTGATTGGACAAGCTGGGAGTTCATCAAGAACGTGGGTTACCACGCTGTACTACCTCTATTCTGTGCAACCATCGTTCAAATTGGTGGCTTCCTAGTTAACATGCGTAACAACATGATCAACCTTCTCGCCGAAGACTATATCACGATGGCTAAAGGTAAAGGGCTGAGTGAAAACCGCGTCGTCTTTAATTACGCCGCACGTAACGCACTACTTCCAAGTGTTACCGCACTGTCTATGTCTTTAGGTATGGCCATCGGTGGTCAATTAATCATCGAGATGATTTTCAACTACCCAGGCCTAGGTACTGTTCTATTGAACGCAATTCACGCTCGTGACTACCAAGTACTTCAAGGTCAGTTAATTATCATGACGATGTTCATGCTGTGCTTCAACTTAATGGCTGACATGCTGTACATGATTCTAGACCCTCGCCTACGTACGGGAGGCAAATAATCATGAAAGAACTATTCAAACTTATTTTAGGTAACGCATTTGCTCGCATTGGTCTTGGCATTGTTACGCTGTTCGTGTTCGTTGCGATTGCCGCTCCTTTACTTACAAAGCATGCGCCAGACAAGCGAACCGGTAACCCACACGAATACCCAAGCTTTGTTGTAAAACAGGCACAAAACAACCCTGATGGTTGGGTTGCTAAAAACCTAGCAGACGATCGTCGTACACTGATTATGTCTAAAAAGGCCGACCACGTATTAGGTACTAGCCGAATGGGTCGCGATATCTGGTCGCAAGTGGCTTACGGTGCACGAGTATCACTGGGTGTAGGCTTTGGCGCTGGCATCATCGTGTGCTTCTTAGCAACAGTCATTGGTATATCGGCAGGTTACTTCGGCGGCAAAGTGGATGACGTATTGAGTGCCGCGATGAACATCATGTTAGTAATTCCGCAGTATCCATTGCTATTCGTGTTGGCGGCCTTTATCGGTGAAGCAGGCCCACTCACTATTGCCTTGATTATCGCTGGTACTTCTTGGGCATGGGGTGCACGTGTTGTCCGCTCTCAAACTATGGCACTACGCGAGAAAGAGTTCGTTAAAGCCGCCGAAGTATTGGGAGAGTCTTCATTCCGCATCATCTTTGTTGAGATTTTACCAAACCTTATCCCAATTGTCGGTGCGAGCTTCATTGGCTCAGTAATGCTGGCGATCAACACTGAAGCGGTCATTTCGTTCCTAGGTTTGGGTGATGCCAACACGATCAGTTGGGGCATCATGCTTTACAACGTGCAAACCTCATCAGCCATGCTGATTGGCGCATGGTGGGAAGTACTAGCACCTTGTATTGCCCTAACATTACTGGTTACTGGTCTTGCTCTGTTGAACTTTGCCGTTGACGAAATTGCGAACCCTCAACTTCGTTCTCACAAAGGCATGAAACGCTGGAAAAAACTAGCAGCAAAAGACAAGAAAGAGCGTGAGCCTGAACTGGCACCACAAAATGCACTATGGAGCGGAGATAAATAATCATGACTGCACCACTAATTTCCATCCGTAACCTATGCGTAGACTACATCACAGACGCGGGCGATGTCCGCGCCTGTAACAACGTGAGCTTCGACATTGCACCCGGTGAAGTATTCGGTCTGGCTGGTGAATCTGGCTGTGGTAAGTCCACTGTTGCCTTCTCACTAATGCGCCTTCATAAGCCACCAGCGTTTATCACAGGTGGTGAGGTGATCTTCAACGGTGAAGATATCCTTCAGTACAGCGATGATCGCATGCAAGCGTTCCGCTGGAGTGAAATGTCGATGGTATTCCAGAGTGCGATGAACGCTTTGAACCCTGTTCTAACCATGGAAGAGCAGTTCTGTGACGTCATCATGCGTCATACCAATATGACTCGCGCTCAAGCAAAAACACGCGCTGAAGGTCTGCTGGAAATCGTTGATATCCACCCTAGCCGATTGAGTGATTACCCGCACCAGTTCTCTGGTGGTATGCGTCAACGTCTAGTAATCGCAATCGCTTTGGCTCTGAACCCAAAAATGATCATCATGGACGAACCGACTACCGCATTGGATGTAGTGGTTCAACGTGAAATTCTACAAAAAATTTACGCGCTTAAAGAAGAGTTTGGTTTCTCAATTCTGTTCATCACACATGACTTGTCATTGATGGTCGAGTTCTCGGATCGTATCGGCATCATGTACTCAGGTGAGTTGATTGAAGTCGCGCCTTCTAAGCAAATTCTGGAAAGTCCTTACCACCCTTACACCAAAGGTTTGGGTAGCTCTTTCCCTCCACTAACTGGACCAAAGACCAAATTGACTGGTATTCCAGGTAACCCTTTGAACTTGCTAGAAGTACCACAGGGCTGCCGCTTCCAAGCTCGTTGCGATCGCGTACATGAAGCATGTACACGTGTACCAACCCAATTACGTCAAATTGAACCAGGTCGCCTCTCAAATTGCCATTTGTACGGCGACACCATTGCTCAAGCTAAGGTTTAACAACAAAAAAACGCTAGCTAAGAACAAAAATTACACTGGAGAGAATTATGAGCAAACAATTCGGCGAACTGCTGATTGAGGGTAAAAATGTCGTTAAGGACTTCCCTTTAAACAGTAACTCAATCAAACAATCTAAGATGCGTGCAATCAACGACGTCTCTTTCAAAATGTACAAGAGCCGCGGCTTGTCAGTGGTAGGTGAATCTGGTTCAGGTAAGTCTACTACTGCAAAAATGATTGCAAAAATGTACGCACCAACCGATGGCATCATTGAATACAAAGGTCGTGATATCCAAGACATCACCTCTCGTCACGATTTAATGACCTACCGTGAAGGTGTACAAATGGTGTGGCAAGACCCGTTTGGCTCGCTAAACCCAACGCACAATATCTTCCACCATATTGCGCGCCCGCTGCTGATTCATAAGAAAGTAGCACCGTGCAACAAGAAAGAACTGGAAGAGCGTGTGTACGACCTACTTGAACAAGTTGGTCTTATTCCACCAAAAGAAACGGCGCAAAAGTTCCCGCACCAGCTATCTGGCGGTCAGCGTCAACGTGTAAACCTAGCTCGTAACATCGCAGTTGGTGCAGAAGTGGTATTGGCGGATGAGCCAACATCGATGCTCGATGTATCAATCCGTGCCGGTGTTCTGAACTTGATGGAAGAGATGAAGTTCGAGAAACAAATGTCTCTGCTTTACATCACTCACGACATCGCAACAGCGCGTTACATTGCTGAAGATCTCGCGGTCATGTACGTAGGTCACATGGTTGAATGGGGCGATACTGAAGAAATCATTCACGATCCTCAACACCCATATACGCAACTGTTGGTATCTGCGGTTCCAGATCCATCGAAGTCTATTCACGAGAAACTGAAAGGCAACAAAGGGGAAATCCCACTTTGGACACCAGAATCTGTCGGCTGTCCATTTGCTGGACGTTGTGTACACGCTACCGACAAATGTCGCGAACGACTACCGGGCGTCACTCAACTGTCCGACAACCACTTTGTCCGCTGTTACTTATTTGAAGATTAATCATAACGAGGGTCAGGTTCAGCCTGACCCATTCCTGTTTTTATCGTTTCCCGGAGACATTGAATGCTGCTACTGACTAACCACATTGGTTATGAACGTCTGGGCCCAAAGAAAGCCATTATCCAGACCGAACAACCACACTTGTCTTCTTACACTGCTCAATTGATTTGTGCCACTAGCGAGCAAACCGTGGCAACTTTTGCGGTTGAAGAACAAGGTAAAGTGGCGAACTGGCATCAGGGCTATTTCTACCTCATCGACTTTTCCTCTTTCACAACGTCAGGTGACTATTTCTTGCAAGTAGAAGATACGCGCTCTTCCTCTTTCATCGTTGGCGAACACATTCTGTTGGATCAAACTTTGTCAGATGTGATCCACTACTTCAAATCGCAACGTTGCGGCGGGATCTTCGATAAACAAGATCGACAACTTCCAGTACTAAACTCCAATAAAAAGGTTGATGTACACGGCGGCTGGTACGACGCATCAGGAGACGTTAGCAAGTATTTAAGTCACCTTTCATACGCGAATTATTTGAATCCTCAACAAACCCCAATGGTGGTTTGGAACATCCTAAAAGGGGTTTCATTGCTTGAAGGAAGCGAAGACATTGCAGCTTTCACACGTACACGTCTGATTGAAGAAGCCCTGTTCGGTGCAGACTTTCTTGTGCGTATGCAAAACGAAAAAGGCTTTTTCTACATGACGGTCTTTGACAAGTGGAGCAAAGATACTGCGCAACGCGAGATTTGCGCGTACGAAACTCAACTTGGTCACAAATTTGACGACTATCAAGCAGGCTTTCGACAAGGTGGCGGTGTCGCCATTGCAGCGCTAGCGGCAGCGTCGCGTTTAAGTGTTCACGGTGAATACGATCAACAAAAATACCGCAACGCTGCCGAAAATGGTTACTGGCACTTAAAAGAGCACAATACGCAGTACCTCAATGATGGGGAAGAAAACATTATCGACGAATACTGTGCGCTACTGGCTTGTGTAGAACTGTTTAAAGCAACCAAAGAAACTCGCTACTTGGAAGAGAGCCGTTTGTGGGCGCAACGTTTAGTTGCACGCCAAATGAGCGACGAGCAGATTCAACACTTTTGGTCAGCAAACCAAGACGGCAGCCGTCCATATTTTCACGCAGCCGAAGCTGGTCTACCAGTTATTGCCCTATGCGAATATCTATCAATTGAAGACGACTCAGCACGAGCGGAATCGGTAAAACGTATCGTCAACCTAGCGTGTGAGTTTGAGATCACAATATCGAATAAAGTGATCAACCCATTCGGTTACCCTCGCCAATATGTTAAAGGCGTAAATGAGTCAAAACGCGAGGCATTTTTTGTCGCACACAACAATGAATCCGGCTATTGGTGGCAAGGCGAGAATGCTCGACTGGGCTCACTCGCGACCATGGCGTACCTTGCTCAACCGCATATAGCGTCGCAAGAAGTACAGCAACAACTTTCTGTGTTTGCTCAAGATGCATTGAACTGGGTTGTAGGCTTAAACCCATACGACATGTGCATGCTAGATGGCCATGGTCGTAACAACCCTGATTACCTCCCTCAATATGGTTTCTTCAACGCAAAAGGTGGCGTGTGTAACGGAATCACTGGCGGCTTTGAAGACGAGGAAGACATTGCATTTAACCCACCAGCACAAAAAGAAGACGTGTTACAAAACTGGCGCTGGGGCGAACAATGGATCCCGCATGGCGCTTGGTACTTACTCGCGATAATGAGTCAAGCTCAGCATGTTTCTCAGTTGGCGACCTCTAAAAATATGAAGGAAGAATAATCATGGGAATGTATTTTGTCGGTATCGATGGTGGCGGCACGTCATGTCGAGCCAGGATTAAAGATTCACAAGGTAATTTTCTTGGCGAGGCCAAAAGCGGCAGTGCCAACATCATGCTAGGTGCTGAAATAGCAATGGCTTCGATTCTTGAATCCATCACTTCGGCTACCGAGCAAGGCGGTCTGACACAACAAGATTTCGCGTCGATGCACGTCGGCTTAGCCCTTGCTGGCGCAGAGCACAAAGCATCTTGGCAAGCCTTCATGTCTCTTCCTCATCCATTTGCCAGTATAACTCTGAATACCGATGCTTACGGTGCGTGCGTTGGTGCGCACAATGGCGAAGATGGCGCAATCATGATTGCGGGAACCGGTTCTTGTGGCATCTACCTTAAAGGATTGGAGCAACACGTTGTCGGTGGTCGTGAGTTCCCTATTTCGGATCAAGGTGGCGGCGCAGTGATGGGGCTACGCCTAGTTCAGCAAGTTTTGTTAGCTGAAGATGGCATCAGAGAAAAAACGCCCCTAGCACAACACGTTATGACGCATTTCGAAAATGAGGTCGACAACGTGGTGGCGTGGTCAAAACAGGCGCTTCCTCGTGATTATGGGCAGTTTTCTCCGGCTATTTTCCAACATGCGGAACAAGGCGATGCACTGGCCATTGAAATGCTGAAGCAAACCGCAGCGGATATAGAAATGTTTCTCGTGGCATTAAACAAGCGCGGCGCAACACGTATTTGTTTAATGGGCAGCATAGCTGAACGCATTGTACGTTGGCTTTCACCACCAGTTCAGCAATGGATTGTTGAGCCACAGTTTGACGCGATTGAAGGCGCAATTATGTTTGCTGGCAAACCAGAACATAACCTTTACTCGCTCAGTGCGGCGTAGGAGTAGATATGGAATATCGTGTTGATCTCGTAGTCCTTTCTGAGCAGAAACAAAACTGCCGCTTTGGCCTCACCTTTCATAACTTGAGCGACCAAGACCTAAACAGCTGGAGCTTAACTTTCGCTTTCGATCGTTACATTCTTCCAGACAGCGTTTCAAATGGTCAACTGACTCAAATTGGTAGTTTTTGCACACTTAAGCCAGAAGGGGTGGTACTGGCTGCCAACCATCACTATTACTGTGAATTCAGTATTGGTTCGAACCCATTCCGTTATTACTCGGATGGCTTTAACGAAGCGATGATCAACTTTGTCGTTGATGGAAACCCACAGCGCGCACAAGTGGATGTCACGCCTATCGTATTAGCTTCACCATACCGTGAACGCAGTGAGATTCCTGCAAGTTTAACCCATGCACAGCCCTTGCTGCCAAAACCAAACCATATTGAGGTCAGCGATCACTATTTTAGCTTTGATCATCATGCTGGCGTCGCGGTTTATTCAAGCCTGGCCAATTCAGCTAAAGAATGGCTACTTGATGAGCTTAAGCGCATTCACCAATTTGAGTTCGCATCAGACAATGGCAGTCAGATCATCTTCAAAGGCAACCCAACCTTGGATGAAGGCGCTTACAAACTGAAAGTAGCCGAAGAGTCAATCAAAATTGAAGCAGGATCTTCGTCTGGTTTTACCCATGCTTGTGCAACGTTATTACAACTAATCAAAGTTGGCGATCAACCTAACTCAATGGAAGTAGTTTGCTGTTCAATCAAGGACAGGCCACGTTTTCGTTACCGCGGTATGATGCTGGATTGTGCTCGTCATTTTCACTCCGTTAAGCAAGTCAAACGCTTGATCAACCAACTGGCTCATTACAAGTTCAATACGTTCCATTGGCATCTTACCGACGATGAGGGTTGGCGAATTGAAATCAAATCACTGCCTCAACTGACCGATATTGGTGCTTGGCGCGGATTGGATGAGATCAATGAACCACAGTACACGCACTTTGATGAACGTTACGGCGGCTTCTACACACAAGAAGACATCAAAGACGTTATCGAATTTGCATCGCAACGCGGCATCACCATCATTCCTGAAATTGATGTACCTGGTCATTGCCGAGCCGCCATCAAGTCGTTACCACACCTATTGGTAGAAGCGGAAGATACCACCGAATACCGCAGTATTCAGCATTACAACGACAACGTCATTAACCCTGCTCTGCCGGGGAGTTATGAATTTATCGACAAAGTGCTAGAAGAAGTCTCTGCACTTTTTCCTGCGCCTTACGTTCATATTGGTGCCGACGAAGTACCTAACGGCGTATGGTCAAAAAGCCCAGCATGCCAAGCACTAATGGAACAACTGGGTTACAGCGACTACAAAGATTTGCAAGGACACTTCTTGCGTTATGCCGAAGACAAACTTCGTAAATTGGGCAAACGCATGCTGGGCTGGGAAGAAGCTCAACACGGCGACAAAGTCAGTAAAGATACGGTGATCTACTCATGGCTAAGCGAAGAAGCGGCATTGAACTGTGCTCGCCAAGGCTTTGATGTGGTGCTGCAACCAGCACAAACCACTTACCTAGATATGACCCAAGACTACGCACCTGAAGAACCGGGCGTGGACTGGGCAAACCCACTGCCACTAGAAAAAGCTTACAACTACGAGCCGCTCGCTGAAGTGCCTGCTGACGACCCAATACGTAAGCGCATTTGGGGCATTCAAACAGCATTATGGTGCGAAATTATCAATAACCAACCTCGCATGGACTACATGATCTTCCCTCGTTTAACTGCAATGGCAGAAGCATGTTGGACAGACAAACAACACCGAGATTGGACCGACTATTTATCACGCTTGAAAGGCCATCTACCTCTGCTTGATTTGCAGGGAGTGAATTACCGTAAACCGTGGAAGTAATACAAAACTGATGTCGAAACATCACGCTTGAAGAGTTTTTAAATTTTGGCTGCTGATGCAGCTTCGTAAAAAGGAAAGACACAAATGAAATACGGCTATTTCGATAACGAGAATCGCGAATACGTCATCACTCGCCCTGACGTACCAGCACCATGGACCAACTACCTAGGTACTGAGAAGTTCTGTACGGTTATCTCGCACAACGCGGGTGGCTACTCGTTCTACAACTCTCCAGAATACAACCGTGTTACTAAATTCCGTCCAAATGCGACATTCGATCGCCCAGGACACTACGTTTACTTGCGTGATGATGAGACAGGTGATTACTGGTCAATCTCTTGGCAACCAGTTGCGAAGAGCCTAGACGAAGCAAACTACGAAGTTCGTCACGGCTTGTCTTACTCTAAGTTCAAATGTGAATACAGCGGTATTACCGCAACAAAAACTCTGTTCGTGCCAAAAGGCGAAGACGCTGAAATCTGGGATGTAGTGATTAAAAACACCTCTGACAAACCACGTACGATCAGTGCATTCTCATTTGTTGAGTTCTCATTCAGCCACATTCAATCTGATAACCAAAACCATCAGATGTCTCTGTACTCGGCAGGTACGGCTTACAACGAAGGCGTGATAGAGTACGACCTGTACTACAACACCAACGATTTCGAAGGCTTCTACTACCTAGCTTCAACATTTGCCCCAGATTCATACGACGGCCAACGTGACAGCTTCCTAGGCCTATACCGTGACGAAGCAAACCCGTTAGCGGTAGAACAAGGTAAGTGTTTCAACACAGCACAAACGTGTTACAACCACTGTGGCTCTCTGCACAAGCAATTCACTATCCAGCCGGGTGAAGAAGTTCGCTTTGCTTACATTCTCGGTATCGGTAAAGGCAATGGTGACCGTCTACGTGCTAAGTACCAAGACCTTGCAGAAGTCGACAATGCATTTGCGGGTATCAAAGCACACTGGGATGAACGCTGTGGCAAGTTCCAAGTGAAATCACCAAACGAAGGTCTAGATACCATGATCAACGCTTGGACACTGTACCAAGCAGAAACTTGTGTGGTGTGGTCTCGCTTTGCTTCATTCATCGAAGTGGGTGGTCGTACTGGTCTTGGTTACCGCGATACAGCGCAAGATGCGATCTCAGTCCCTCACGCTAACCCTGCAATGACGCGCAAACGTATCGTTGACCTACTGCGCGGCCAAGTAAAAGCGGGCTACGGTCTACACCTATTTGATCCAGATTGGTTCGATCCAGAAAAAGCTGACGTTAAACCATCGAAATCCCCAACCGTAGTTCCAACACCTTCTGATGAAGACAAAATTCACGGCATCGAAGACACTTGTTCCGATGACCATCTATGGCTAGTTCCAACCATCTGTAAGTACGTGATGGAAACCGGTGAGCACAGCTTCTTTGACGAAGTGATCCCTTACGCCGACGGTGGCGATGCAACGGTTTATGACCACATGAAAGCCGCGCTAGACTTCTCGGCTGAATACGTAGGTCAAACCGGTATCTGTAAAGGTCTGCGTGCAGACTGGAACGACTGTCTGAACCTAGGTGGTGGCGAATCTTCAATGGTGTCGTTCCTACATTTCTGGGCACTGCAGGAGTTCATCGACCTAGCGAAATACCTAGGTAAGGAAGCCGACGTTGAAAAATACACGGTGATGGCAGCAAACGTTCGTGAAGCGTGTGAAACCCACCTTTGGGATGACGAAGGCGGTTGGTATATCCGTGGTCTGACGAAGAATGGCGACAAGATCGGTACTGCGCAACAAGCGGAAGGCCGAGTACACCTAGAGTCAAACACACTTGCGGTACTTTCTGGTGCGGTATCTCAAGAGCGTGGCGAAAAAGCGATGGACGCTGTCGATGAGAACCTGTTTTCTGAATACGGCCTTCACCTAAACTCACCATCTTTTGCAACACCGAATGATGATATCGGCTTCGTAACTCGTGTTTACCAAGGCGTAAAAGAGAACGGTGCGATATTCTCGCATCCAAACCCATGGGCTTGGGTAGCTGAAGCGAAACTGGGTCGTGGTGATCGTGCAATGAAGTTCTACGATGCGCTAAACCCATACAACCAGAACGACATCATCGAAAAACGTATTGCAGAACCATACTCATACGTTCAGTTCATCATGGGTCGTGACCACCAAGACCACGGTCGTGCAAACCACCCATGGTTAACAGGTACGTCAGGCTGGGCTTACTTCGCTGTTACCAACTTTATTCTTGGTGTGCGTACAGGCTTCGATGGCCTAACTATCGATCCATGTATCCCAACGAACTGGCCTGGTTTCGAAGTGACTCGCCAATGGCTAGGAGCAACGTACAACATCAAAGTCGTTAACCCAGACTCAGTAAGCAAAGGCGTTAAGTCGATTACCGTGAACGGTGAAGCTGTAAATGGTGCATCTGTACCAGTTCAAGCGGAAGGTTCAGTAAACGAAGTTATCGTTACTCTAGGTTAATCATCTTTTGGGGGAGTCCTTCTCCCCTTTTGATTTATCCGGTGCATTTATGTTTTACAAGTGCATCGGTTCGCTAGCAAAGATTTAAGACGCGGTGGGATGCCGCTCTTATCGAGGATCGAATCATGATCAAATTTGGTACAGGCGGTTGGCGTGCATTTATTGGTGAGGAGTTCACCAAAGATAACGTACGCTTGGTTGCCCAAGCAGTTGCAAACATCACGAATAACGAATCGGTTGCTGATCGCGGTTTTGTGATTGGCTATGACCGTCGTTTTCTTTCCGATAAAGCAGGTCGTTGGTTCGCTGAAGTTCTAGCAGCAAACGGCATTATGGTTAGCTTTATCGACAAATTTGTCCCAACACCTATCGTAATGTTTAAAGCGAAAGAAATGGGCTGCGCATACTCGGCATGTATTACCGCATCACACAACCCTGCCGATTACAACGGCATTAAAGTCTTCATTGAAGGTGGTCGTGACGCAGATGAAATCATCACCCAAAAAATCGAATCACAAATAGACGCGCTCACTGCGCAAGATGTAAAAAGCGTCGACTTTGAACAAGCGGTTGAAGATAAGCTGATTGAAATCATCAATCCGATGAACGAATTCGTTGACTCAATCATCGACTTTATCGACATCGGAGCGATCAAGAAGGCGAATTTACGTGTTTTGATCGACCCAATGTTTGGTGTCGCGAAAAACGCACTGCAAACCGTATTAATCAACGGCCGCTGTGACGTTGATGTGATTAACGATGGCAAAAACCCAGACTTCGGTGGGTTAATGCCTTCGCCAAGCGCTGCAACACTCTACCGTTTGATGCACCTAGTGAAAGAGCAAGGTTACGATATTGGCATCGGTACTGATGGCGATGCGGACCGTCTTGGTATTATCGACGAAAAAGGTAACTTCATTCATCCAAATGAAGTTCTACTGCTGCTTTACTACTACCTACTTGAATACAAAGGCTGGAAAGGCTCCGTGGTACGTAACATCGCAACCACCCACCTTCTCGATAAAGTCGCCGAAGATCATGGCGAGAAATACTTTGAGGTTCCTGTAGGCTTTAAGCACATCAGCTCCCAAATGGAAGCGGATGACTCACTGATTGGCGGGGAAAGCTCTGGTGGCCTAACCATTCGCGGCCACATCAAAGGTAAAGACGGCGTATTCGCATCAAGCCTATTGGTAGAAATGATTTCAGTAACCGGCAAGAAGCTGTCTGAGTTGCTGGATGAAATCTACGGCAAGTACGGCTATGCCTACATGGCAGAAGGCGATTGCAAGTTCAAACCAGCGCAAAAAGACGTACTGTTCAACAAGATTTATGTTGAAAAGCAGTTGCCTGAGTTCGAGTTTGAAATCGAAAAAGTCAGCTATGAAGATGGTGCGAAAGTCTACTTCAAGAACGGCGGTTGGATCATCGCTCGCTTCTCTGGCACTGAGCCACTGCTACGAATTTTTGCAGAGATGCAAGATAAGGACACTGCGGAACGTGTTCTTCAACAGTTTAAAGACTTCTTGTCTTTATAACTGAACCTTGTGCCCGCTTCGAGCACTATGATGAGAGTCAACGCTGTCTGAAAAGGCGCTCATCAACAGGAGAAGAGCACTTGCCCGGCTCCACAGCCGGGCTTTTTATTGTATGTTGGGAAGTCGTAAACGAGATAGAAAAGATACTCAGGAGCGTTAAGCAAATGCCAGGACGCCTTGCGTTTCAATTTTCACCGCGACGGACTCACCTATATTTAATGCTTGCGAAGCTGTAGCTAACAAACGGTCACCATTCGCGTTAATCACATAACGGCAGTGATCACCCATAAAATGCTGTTCCAATACGGTTACCGAACTATCTTCATCGGATTGAATTTGCACATGCTGCGGTCTTAGCAGTAAAGAGCACTCCGCCTGTACTGGAATATCTTGTTGAGCCGTGGCTTCAACCACGCCCAAGTGGGTTTCATATTCTGAATTCGAAACCCGTTTAGCAGCAAGGTAACTGCCACCACCTAAGAAATCAGCGACAAATTTACTTGAAGGCTGGTAGTAAAGCTCAGATGCTGTGCCATATTGCTCGATGACTCCATTGTTCATCACTGCCATTTTATCGGCGAAAGCAAAAGCCTCTTCACGGCTATGCGTAACAAAAATGGCAGTCACACCTTGGGCCTTAAAAATCTTACGGATCTCACTTATCAACTCATGGCGAACTTGCGTATCAATATTAGAAAACGGTTCATCAAGTAACAATAAGTCTGGGCTGTAAGCTAATGAGCGAGCAATCGCAACACGCTGCTGCTGTCCACCAGACAATTGATGAGGATAACGATCGCCATAACCTTGAAGATGCACGAGTTCTAACATCTCTTGAACTTTGGCATTTTTCTCTTTTGTCGAGCACTGCTTTAAGCCAAAGGCAATGTTTTGCTCCACCGTCAAGTGAGGAAAAAGTGCGTAATCTTGGAAAATCATCCCGATATTACGCTGTTCTGGCGGCAACCAGTTTTCCCCATCATCAATTGTGACGCAATTTAGACTCATTTCGCCTGACGTTAACGGCAATAATCCCGCAACGGCCTTTAATAGTGTTGTTTTCCCACAGCCACTAGCTCCTAGCAAACAGACAATCTGCCCTTGTTCTACCTCAAGAGACAATGATTCGAGTACGGTTTGATCATCATATTGGCACGTTAGGTTTTTAATTGATAATGCACAGCTCATCAGTGATTTTGCTCCAGTGAACGGTTAACAACAACAAGCGGGATCAACCCAACAAGAACCAACAGAACCGCTGGCAAAGCGGCCAATTCTAAATGCTCATCCGAGGCGAAGTTATAAACGTATGTGGCTAGTGTTTCAAAGTTAAACGGACGAAGTAACAAAGCCGCATTAAGCTCTTTCATCGACTCGATAAACACTAATAAAGCCGCAATCAGTGCACCGCGCTTAACCAGCGGAAAGTGCACGCGCCACAGCATGACATTGGGCTTACAACCCATAGTGCGCGATGCCATATCTAACGACGGAGAAATTTTATTTAAATTACTTTCGATACTACCAATCGCCACCGCTGAAAAGCGCACAACCATGGCAAAAACCAGGGCGAACATGGAGCCAGAAAAAATAAGTCCCGGTCTTCCCCACTCCATGGCTTTAGCAACGTCGTTGACACGATGATCCATAAACAGCACAGCGACCATCACACCGATGGCTAGTACCGTTCCTGGTACTGCATAGCCCATAGAAGAAAGACGCATAAATGCCAAGCTTTCTCGTTTACCATTGACTCGATGGGTAAAGTTAACGATCAGTGCGACAGCAACACCAATAATCGCAGCAATAACAGACACAACTAAGCTATTCCATGCGTATTCACGAAACTCTGAGGTCCAACTCTGCGCAAAATAAGTGATCGCATAATCAATCAGCTGTAGTAGCGGCAAAATAAAAGCGACTGAAACCAAGCCCCAACACCAAACCAGTGCGGTCCACTTTTTCCAGCCCGTCAACTCGTAACGAAAATCTTCGTGACTGTTAAATTGGCTTTGAAAAAGCTTTTGTTTACGGCGGCTGTATCGTTCGGCACTAAGAAGCAGTACTACAATGACGAGCATCATGGCAGAAATCTTGGCTGCCGCATTAAGATTAGAGTACCCCAACCAAGTATCGTAGACCGCTGTGGTTAACGTATTCACCGCGAAGTAACTTACCGTACCAAAGTCACCGATGGTCTCCATTGCGACCAATGATAAACCTACTGCGATAGAGGGTCTTACTAACGGCATCGAGATGCGCCAAAAGCTTTCCCATGGAGAGCACTTGAGCAAACGCGCGCTTTGCAATAAAGATACATTTTGCTCCATAAACGCAGCCCGGCACAATAAATACACGTAAGGATACAACACCAAAGCCAACACAAAGGTCGCACCAGGCAACGTACGAATGTCAGGGAACCAATACTCGCCAGGTCCCCATCCGGTTACATCACGCAAAAAGATCTGAATCGGGCCTGCAAAATCAAACCAATCAGTAAAAATATAACCAATGATATAACCTGGCATTGCAAGAGGTAGCACCAATGCCCACTGCAACCATTTTTCGGTCGGCAGTTTACACATGGCCATTATCCAAGCGCTTGGAATACCAAGAATTAAGGACAGCACCATTACGCCAACAGTTAGCGCAACCGTGTTAAAAATATAAGTCGGCATGACCGTTGCCATTAAATGAGCAAACAAATCATCCGTTTCACCAATTGCGGTGTAGAAGATCGCTAAGATCGGCAAAACCAGTAGCAGAGTTATTACCCCACTACTGGTTTTCCATAAAGAGTGTTTATCTTTCATCGCCTAATTACTGCAAGGCTGTATGAAATACAAATGCTGTTGCAAATACATCTCATATCCTTTAATCAAATGGGGGTACTGTTATACCCCCACAAGGAATTAAAGGTCAAATTTCACTTCATCTAATAGCTTAATTGCCGCTTCGTGGTTGGCTGCAATATCGTCTAGAGAAAGCTTGTCTGCTTTAAAGTCACCCCAAGATTCCACAAGCTCAGAACGCTTCACGCCTTCTTTAACTGGGTACTCGTAGTTAACTTCTGCGTACATTTGCTGCGCTTTGTCACCCGTTAGGAATTCCATTAGCTTCACAGCATTGTCTTTGTTTGGAGAGTACTTAGCCATCGCCATACCAGAGATATTCACGTGAGTGCCTGTAGTCTCTTGGTTAGGGAAGTTGATGTAAACTGCATCAGCCCAAGCTTTTTGCTCTTTGTCGTTAACCATTTTACCTAGGTAGTAGCTGTTACCTAGAGAAACATCACATAGGCCTTCTTTGATCGCTTTAACTTGTGCACGATCGTTGCCTTGTGGTTTGCGAGCAAGGTTTGCTTTCACGCCTTCTAACCACTCTTTGGTTTCTGCTTCGCCATTGTGAGCAATCATTGCTGAAACTAGAGAAACGTTGTACGGGTGCTTACCGCTACGAGTACAAATTTTACCTTTGAACTCTGGCTTAGCTAAGTCTGCGTAGTTGAAATCTGCGCCTAGTTTACCTACGCGATCACGTGATGAATAAACGCTACGAGAACGTAGAGTTAGAGCAAACCACTCATTCTCTTTATCTTGGTATTGAGCAGGTACGTTTTCTTCAATGATTTTGCTATCGACTTTCTGAACTAAACCTTTGTTTGTCAGTTCAGCTAGACGGCTGATGTCTGTCGTAAGAATAACGTCAGCAGGGCTGTACTCACCTTCTTGAGCTAGCTTTTCTGCTAAGCCTTTTTTAGCAAATTTTACGTTTACTTTGATACCAGTTTCTTTAGTGAACTCATTGAACATAGGTTCAACTAGGAAAGGTTGACGGTAAGAGTAGACGTTCACTTCTTCAGCAGCCATTGCTGTTGGAGCTAGAGTAGCGCAAGTTAGTGCTGAAAGAGTTAGCAGTTTTTTCATTGTTTAATCCTTTACCATGCTAATGATAACGTTTATCAGTTGCGTTATTATATGTATGTTCAATAAGAAGACAATGACGAATATTAAAAAACCTGCTCATCGGAGCAGGTTTTATTGTGTTAAGTGTGTAACCATTTATTACAAGCTAATGATTATTTCACCGTAACAAACTCTGGGTAAGCACCAACACCACAATCATGCATGTCCATACCTTCCATTTCTTCATCTTCTGTAACGCGAATCCCAACGGTCGCTTTCAAGATTGCCCACACAACTAGGCTAGCACCAAATACCCAAGCAAAGATAACTACGGCACCTAAAAGCTGTGCACCAAACGTTGCATCACCGTTGCTCAGTGGCACTACCATTAGGCCGAAGAAACCACACACACCGTGAACTGAGATAGCACCTACTGGATCGTCAATTTTAAGTTTATCTAGAGCAATGATACTGAATACTACTAGTGCACCCGACACCGCACCAATCGCAACCGCGTACAGTGGTGATGGCGATAGAGGGTCTGCAGTGATGGCAACCAAGCCAGCTAGCGCGCCATTGAGGATCATCGTTAAATCGGCTTTACCCCAAGTAGTTTTACAAACGAATAGCGCCGCAATTGCACCAGCAGCCGCTGCTGCGTTAGTGTTTAGAAAGATCTGACCTACCGCTGTAGCATTCTCAAAATCTGAAACCATCAACTGAGAACCACCGTTAAATCCAAACCAGCCAAACCAAAGGATAAAAGTACCCAACGTTGCCAAAGGCATGTTAGAACCTGGAATCGGATAGATTTCACCATTTTTACCGTACTTACCCTTACGCGCGCCAAGCAGTAACACACCAGCAAGAGCAGCAGAAGCACCTGCCATATGTACGATACCAGACCCCGCAAAGTCACTAAATCCAGCTTCTGCTAGGAAGCCTCCACCCCATGTCCAGTAACCTTCCATTGGATAGATAAACGCAGTTAAAATCGCAGAGAAAATCAAGAAAGACCAAAGCTTCATGCGCTCAGCTACCGCACCAGAAACGACGGACATAGCAGTTGCAACGAAGACAACTTGGAAGAAGAAGTCAGACTCTAAAGAGTGGTCGGCCCCTTCACCTTGAGTACCAATTAGCGTACCAAATGAAGGTAACCAGCCTCCTTCTCCATTATCGACATACATGATGTTATAACCGACAATCAGAAACATCGTACATGCGATAGCGTACAAACAGATGTTCTTCGTAAGAATTTCTGTTGTGTTTTTAGAGCGCACAAGGCCAGCCTCTAGCATCGCAAAGCCTGCTGCCATCCACATTACCAACGCACCGGAAATGAGGAAGAAAAAGGTGTCAAGTGCGTAACGTAACTCGGTTACTGTTGTTGCTAATTCCATAATAAGTATCTCCAATCCTTTGAATTCTTAAAGTGCTTCTGCGTCCATTTCGCCAGTTCGGATACGCACCGCTTGGTTCAGATCGTAAACAAAAATTTTACCGTCGCCGATTTTTCCGGTTTGCGCAGCTTTTGTAATTGCTTCAACAACGCGATCTACATTGTCTGCGTGAGTCGCGATTTCAATTTTCACCTTTGGTAGAAAATCGACTTGATACTCTGCACCGCGGTACAATTCCGTGTGACCTTTTTGACGACCGAACCCTTTAACTTCTGATACTGTCATCCCTTCGATACCGACATCAGCCAATGCTTCTCGTACATCGTCTAATTTAAACGGCTTAATAATGGCATTGATTATTTTCATTGAGTTATCTCCGAAGCTTTCTTCCTGAAACACTTCTTATAATCCAATCTACGTGCCAAGTTTTTAAGTTATTGAATAATAAAAACTAACCTCAATTTACATATCTATAAACAAAAAGGGCGCACCATATCGGTGCGCCCTTTTCACAAATTTAAAGCAACGGCAGAGAAGTTACCCAAAATTGTGCATTAAATGTTCAAAAAGTCTTTCCACTGTTCGATAAGTGCCATGAAATCCTCTATCCCACAACTTGCTGTACTTTCTGCATTGTAGAAGTCGAACTCACTTTCCATCTCGACATCATATTCATGGGCTAATGCGTTTTCTTGTACAAGAACTTCGTCGCCCTGAATCATCAAGCTAATTTCCGTGCCTGTTAGGTTATGCTCCTGAGAAGGCACTGAAAATGACCGCTCAATTAGCTTTTCAACCTGTGCAATCTTCATCGGATCTTTGCCAATTTCTTCTTGCAACCAGCGCCCTACAATCTCATGTCCCATGCTACATTTTACGTAGTACTCGCCCATCAACGTGTTACGAATGAATTCAAATTCCACCGAGATTGCCTATTTCGTATCAATTTGGTGCGAGTATAGCGAATTGCTCCCATAAAAAAAGCACCTCATGTGAGGTGCTTTTGAATTGTGCATTTCTGATTATGCCGGTTCTTGGAAGATCACTTCGTCCGCTTTCTTGGTGTATTGATCCATTTTATGGAAGTTCAAGTAGCGGTACGTATCCGTTGCCGTAGCGTCGATTTGCTTCGCGTATTCTAGGTATTCTTCTTTGGTTGGAATTTTACCTAGGATTGCACCTACTGCAGCTAGCTCAGCTGACGATAGGTAAACATTCGCACCAGTACCCAGACGGTTCGGGAAGTTACGCGTTGAAGTCGACATTACTGTTGATTTATCTGCAACACGCGCTTGGTTACCCATACAAAGTGAACACCCTGGCGTTTCAATACGCACCCCTGCACGTCCGAAGATACCGTAGTAGCCTTCTTCAATCAGTTGGTCTTGATCCATCTTTGTTGGTGGCGCTACCCAAAGGCGCGTCGCTAACTGGCCATTGAACTTATCAAGCAATTTACCTGCTGCGCGGAAGTGACCGATGTTCGTCATACAAGAACCGATGAACACTTCATCAATCGCTGTGCCTTGTACTTCAGACAACAAACGAGCGTCATCTGGGTCATTCGGTGCACATAGTACTGGCTCATTGATTTCAGCCATATCGATTTCAATCACATGTGCGTATTCAGCGTCTTTATCTGCTTGCATCAGCTCAGGGTTTGCTAGCCACTCTTGCATTGCAGTAATGCGGCGCTCGATAGTACGGCGATCACCGTAACCTTCAGAGATCATCCACTTCAGCATCACGATGTTAGAGTTTAAGTACTCTTCGATCGACTCTTGAGACAGTTTTACAGTACAACCTGCCGCCGAACGCTCTGCAGATGCATCAGAAAGCTCAAATGCTTGCTCAACCGTTAGCGTCTCTAAGCCTTCAATCTCAAGGATACGGCCAGAAAATTCGTTGATCTTGCCCGCTTTTTCTACCGTTAGTAAACCTTGCTGAATCGCGTAGTAAGGGATGGCATGAACAAGATCACGCAGTGTAATACCCGGTTGCATTTCACCTTTAAAACGAACCAAGATTGACTCTGGCATGTCTAGCGGCATAACGCCTGTCGCAGCTGCAAAGGCAACCAAGCCCGAGCCAGCTGGGAATGAAATACCCAGAGGGAAACGAGTATGTGAGTCACCACCCGTACCAACAGTATCCGGCAGTAGCATACGGTTTAGCCATGAGTGGATAATACCGTCACCAGGACGAAGAGATACACCACCGCGGTTCATAATAAAGTCCGGAAGTGTATGGTGAGTGTTAACGTCTACTGGTTTTGGATAAGCCGATGTGTGACAGAAAGACTGCATGACAAGATCAGCAGAGAAGCCGAGACACGCCAAGTCTTTAAGTTCATCACGAGTCATAGGGCCAGTAGTATCTTGCGAACCTACTGTCGTCATTTTCGGCTCACAGTAGGTTCCAGGACGGATGCCTTCTACGCCACATGCTTTACCAACCATTTTCTGTGCAAGCGTGTAGCCTTTACCAGAATCTGCGATTTCACCAGGTTTGCGGAATACGTCCGAAGGCTCAAGACCTAGAGACTGGCGCGCTTTGTCTGTCAAACCACGACCGATGATCAATGGGATACGACCACCAGCACGAACTTCATCAATCAGTACTTCTGTTTTTAGCGAGAACTCAGCTAGAACCTCACCAGTTTCGTGGTTGCAAACTTTACCTTCATATGGGTAAACATCGATAACATCGCCCATGTTGAGCTTAGTTACGTCAACTTCGATTGGTAGTGCGCCAGCATCTTCCATTGTGTTAAAGAAGATAGGGGCAATTTTGCCACCAAGCACATACCCACCAGCTCGTTTGTTTGGAACGTAAGGGATATCATCACCCATAAACCAAAGCACTGAGTTGGTTGCCGATTTACGTGAAGAGCCAGTACCAACAACATCACCAACGTAAACCAATTGATGACCTTTTTCTTTTAACTCTTCAATTTGCTTGATCGGGCCAATAGTACCCGGTTGATCAGGGTTTATTCCTTCACGCTCGTTTTTAAGCATCGCCAGTGCGTGTACTGGGATATCAGGGCGAGACCAAGCGTCAGGTGCAGGTGAAAGGTCATCCGTGTTCGTTTCACCTGTTACTTTAAATACGGTTAGAGTGACTTTTTCTTCAAGCTTAGGCTTAGAAAGGAACCACTCAGCATCAGCCCATGATTGAAGTACTTTCTGTGCATGCGCATTGCCTGCTTTCGCTTTCTCTTCTACGTCATAGAAAGCATCAAACATCAGCAGCGTATGAGACAGCGCTTTTACTGCGATCTCTGCCAGTGCTTCATCATCCAATAGCTCAACTAGCGGTTCGATGTTGTAACCACCTTGCATAGTGCCTAGCAGTTCAGCCGCTTTTTCACGACTCACTAATGGTGATTTAACTTCACCTTTTGCTACTGCTGTTAGGAAACCCGCTTTTACATAAGCAGCTTCATCAACACCTGGAGGGATACGGTTTTCAAGTAGGTCAAGAATGACTTTTTCTTCACCTTGCGGGGGATTTTTCAGAAGTTCTACAAGTCCAGCAACTTGTTCTGCGTCTAGCGGTTTAGGAACAACTCCTTCAGCAGCACGCTCTTCGACGTGTTTACGGTAGGCTTCAAGCACGACTTTTTCCTCTCATTGCGGTTCCTCCTCTATTATTACTATTGTTAAAGTAAAGGAGTGAACATCCTTGGAAACTTGGCTCTCCATTGCCCTTGTTTTCATTCAATTATGATTGAGAAACAGCGCCGTAGAGGCCAAACTGTGGGCAAAATAATAGCAAATTTAACCTTAAATTAAAATCTTATCATTTTGACCAACATAGCAACTTACGACTAAAGTTCTGCTAATTTTGACCAAATATGCCAAGTTTTTGCTTTCTCATACCCGATTAATTAAACGATGTTCCTACGATCAAATACACAGCATCCAAATCTTGCTCGGTACGACCGTATGCCAACATTATTGGTCCTATTGGTGAGTCAACACCAAAGAAGATGGAGCCAGCATTGTAAAGCGGCGCTTCGTTTAGTTTCAGATCATTATCAGACCAAACGCCGCCATATTCGACCGATGCGCCCAGGTAGACTGGAGCTTCAAACAATCCGAAATCATTATCAAACCACTTATATCGGTACACCAAACTGCTGAAAAATAAGTTCTGTCCGATCAGGCTATTTCTTGGGATTCCCGATAGGCTTAAGAAGCCGCCCAACTCTCTGGGATCAAGCGGTAAAGATGAGTTTTTACTCTCTACAAAACTATATTCAGCATGTCCGACTAAAGTATGACGCTGATGACTCACTGCACCTTTAAATCGTGCAGAGATTTCATACACGGTATCTTCAATAATTTTGTCAGTTTCTAAAAGGCTAACGCCCTGAGGACTTTGATCATGAGACACTAAATATTCGAGATCGACTAAAAGCCCGCGAGTCGGAAATGCGAAATCATCAAGTGTATCTAGGCGATAGTTCGCAAACAGGCCACGACGTTCAAAATCCAATTTACCAGCAGAAGCCAAAGTAGAAAGCTCAATATCTCCGGTAGAGTAGCGAGCGCCAAATCGAAGTTCTTGCCACAATGTGGGTTGGATACCTATCGCTAACTCTGTTGTAAAATCATCGTAAGTGACCGGAAAAAAGTCATTTACTGACTCTAAATCTGGTGCTTGAGGCTCTGTTAAAGGTAAGTTTCGGCTCTCACTACCATAGGAAATTCGCCCCGATACAAAAAGTTCTTGGCTAGATAAAACAGGGGAATACAACTCAGCTTCAATCAGCTTATCCGTGCCCATTTCTACGTTGAACGCCAACTCCGCGCCATGAGAGTTTAAATTGGTAAAGTTGGTCGATATTCCTATGCCGTACTGGCTATCTGTATCGAAGTCATCTTCCAGAAAAAATCGGAAGTTGAGATAATTAGGCCCCCACGACTTCTCGTTAACATCAAAAACCAACAATGTCTCACCATCCACCTCTTCAAAGTGATAAGTGATGAGCTCGAACCGATCTAACGCGTAGAGGTTTTCAACGGCTTTCTCAATTTCGGCCGTTGAAATACGACGTCCGGTTTCTAATTCAATACGATTCGTCAACAGCACATCGCTGTAGTGCGTGTTATTAACAATCACTATGTCATCAACCACACGCTGATCGCCATAAATCAAAGTTTTACGAACTTCTTGTTTGCGATCGATGTATTTTTGATAGTCCGCGTTGGACAAGCGTAACTCTTTCAGCTTGTCTTTTAATTGCTTGGTAATATCGTACCCAGCTTGAAAAGCCCAAGGCATTTTGTCGAACTCGACGGTTTCCATGGTGCCCACATTGGGACGAATATAGATATCTTGAGGTTCAAGCTCGTCCACTTGCTGTTGTGTACTACGACGAACGAGATAGTTAGAGAGTTGGTCCGCGACAGTAAACAGCCCCGTAAATTCATCTTCGGTTTTGTAGTCGGTGCTAATATCGACGGCAATAACGACATCAGCCCCCATGGCGCGAGCCACATCGACAGGCATGTTATTGACGACGCCGCCATCAACAAGCATATGGCCATTGAGCTTATAGGGAGGAAGCGCTCCTGGTACAGACATGCTAGCCATCATGGCGTCCACAAGGTAACCATTGCCCAGTACGACTTCTTCTAGGGCAAGAATATCAGTCGCAACAGAACGATAAGGAATGGCAAGATCATCAAAAGAATCGAATCGCCCTAAGTTCCCTGTAGTCTCACGCAATACTCGCAACATGTTCTGGCCTTGCACCACACCCGTTGGTGCTCGTACCTCACCGAACCTTAAGCCGAGATCGGTATTAATTTGATAGCGGTCTTCATACTCTTTGTCACGAACTCGACGTTGGCTACGGTCAACACGATCTCGATAACCGCTGCCCCAATCGACGGTGTAGATAAAACTCTCGATTTCATCAGCACTCATACCCGTGGCATAAAGCCCACCCACATAGGCGCCCATACTGGTACCGGTCACAATATCGACAGGGATCTGCATTTCTTCCAATGCTTTTAAAACCCCAATGTGTGCCGCCCCTTTCGCTCCTCCACCAGCGAGCACAACCGCCACCTTTGGTCGAGGTTCCAAGTCATCCGTTTTTGTTAGAGAGTTTGCGAGGGAAACAGAAGGAGTGATCATCAAAAAGGTACTAACCCAAAGCGCAAAGTTGCGAACCGATGGGCTTGATAACAGCTTTTTGAACATTCACTTCTTCCTTTATTGAATATCTGATCAAGTAGGGCGTGCTAGCAGTACTGTACTAACACGCCCTAATATGTACTAAGAATTAATCAGATAAACAAGCTAATGTTGTTGATTTGGCGATGCTACCAATCAAATATGCTATTTAACCAGTTTGATTTCTTCTCACACTGTTGCTTTATCTGACCGGTTTTATCCCAAACCGGCAGTTTGTAATCACTACGGCAGTTCATTTCTAAACCTCCATCAGATGTAGGCTTGAACCCTAATGTGGTGATTTCTCTTGGCCATGGGAGCTCTAAGCGCTCAGGAATACGCTGCTTCAAGTACTCTGCGTACACTCGTAATGCACCACTCGACCCCGTTAGATTCACGGGTTTATTATCGTCGCGGCCTAGCCAAATTGTCGTCACCTCACGACCATCAACACCGACAAACCAACTATCGCGGTTGTCATTACTGGTACCCGTTTTTCCTGCCAATGCAGCCCAACCAAACTGGCTTTGTAAGAAGCGGCCAGTGCCTTGAGCAACCCCTTGTTTCATCGCGTAGGTCGTTAGCCATGCAGCTTGTTCATCCACGGCTCTTGATGAACGAGGCAAGGATTGATACAGCACATTACCTTCCATATCCATGACTGAGCGCAGAGCGGTCAGTTTTGCACGCTTACCTGAATTCGTCAGAGTCTGATACATCTGTGCGACTTCGAATGGCGTCAAAGAAAACGAACCCAAAAACATCGAAGGCACTGGGCGAATTTCGTCTTTGTTCACGCCCAAACGCGCTAAAGTATTGGACACTTCAGGAATGCCAAGTGCCATACCTAAGCGCACGGTTGGTACGTTAAGTGATTTCGCTAAAGCAATGTAAAGTGGCACATCACCACGATATTTTCTATCGTAGTTGCGCGGCGTCCACACGTTACCTTTACTGCTCTTCAGACTTAACGGCGTGTCGTGTAGCGTCGTGCCTAGGTTGTATTTATCCGGTTGTTCTAGAGCCGTTAAGTAAATCGCTGGTTTCACTAAAGAACCAATTGGACGACTGGCATTGAGCGCTCGGTTAAAGCCTTCATAACCGACACGTTTACCACCAACCATCGCACGGATTTCACCACTATGGCGATCAACGGCCACAGCAGCGGCTTCTAACTCTTTACCACCCCGTTTAGCTAGTTCTGGGATCTTTTTCGCGATAGCTTGTTCCATTTTGCTTTGCGATACTGGGTCCAGAGACGTAAATACGCGCAGTCCGGTCTCTGCCTTAAATCGCTCCCCAACTTTTTCTTTTAATTCAATACTCAATTGTTGGAAATAAGCTGGCTGACGGCTCGCAATACGTGGCTTGCTTTGCGTATCGAGTGGACGACTTACAGCTTGTTCATACTGCTCTGAAGTCAACATGTTTTGCTGCATTAACAGGCGCAGAACGAGATCACGACGCTCTTTCGTTCTCTCAGGGTAACGAATTGGGTTGTAGTAAGACGGTCCTTTTACCATCCCAACTAACATCGCCAGCTGATCGATTCGCAACTCCTGAATTGGCTGCCCAAAATAGTAACGCGACGCCAAGCCAAACCCGTGGATCGCTTCACCTCCACTTTGACCTAGGTACACTTCGTTTAGGTAGGCTTCTAAGATACGATCTTTGCTGTAACGGTAATCCAAAATTAGCGCGATATACGCTTCTCGAACTTTACGCCACAGTGTTTTATCACGAGTCAAAAACAGGTTTTTTGCCAATTGCTGAGTCAGCGTACTACCACCTTGAACAGTACGACCCGCCTTAATGTTCGCAACCAATGCACGTGCAATCGCGAGCGGTGACACCCCGTCATGTTGATAAAAATCCCGGTCTTCGGTCGCAAGCAGTGCATCCACCAAAATTTCAGGGAACTGATCACGACGTAAGAAAAGGCGCTGTTCATCACGGTCTTTCTCCAGCATGCCCAACATCTTCGGTTCTAGGCGCAAGTAACCAAGGTCTCCTCGAGATTCTAAAGACTGAATACGTTGCAAGCCGGAATCAGAGAAATGCAGCATAATGTGACGATCCGGCTCGGGACCATCGGCAAACTCGAATGGACGACGAATCAATTCAATCCGAGTGGAAGAAGAGGAATATTCGCCTGGGTAACGAGGTTGACTCACTTTACGGTAATTCAACACATCTAGCTCGTTGCGCAGTTCTTGGATGGTGATATTCTCACCAGGGCTTAGATTCAAGATACGGGCATAAACCACCGTTGGCAGCTCAAACAGCTGACCTTCAAAGCGTTCTTTCACCACACTATCTAAGTAAATCCCAACAAACAGCAAAACAGCGGCAAGTGCAACGCCAGCTTTCCAGCTAAACGACCACAGAACTTTCAACCACGAACGTTTCTCGTTAGTCGGCTTTTTACTCGGCGTACGTCGAGTCTGTTTTGCGGTTCCTTTATTGGTTGTACTTTTCTTCGCTGGCGCTTTTTTCGCGCTAGGCTTCTTGCTGTCAGTCATTATTCAATTGTCTTTTTGTTTTCGTTGTTGCTACATGATTGGCAGGATCATCTGGCCAAACGTGTTTTGGGTAGCGCCCTTTCATCTCTTTTTGAACGTCTTTGTAGCTTCCGTTCCAGAAAGCCGCCAAGTCCGACGTTACTTGCAATGGACGTTGTGCCGGTGAAAGCAGTTCAAGCACCAAACGCTTGCGGCCAAGAGCTACCGTTGGGGAACCACTCTCCCCAAATACTTCTTGCATACGCACCGATAATATCGGCTCGTGGCCATATTGGTAACGGATACGCTTCTTTGAACCTGTGGGTAGTTGGTAATGCTCAGGTAACCATTCATCCAGTTGTTGATTGAGTGGCCAACCTAATAGAGCATTAAGCGCTTCGACCAAGTTTATCTTGCTCAGGTCTTTAACCGAGCTGACAGACGTCATGTATGGTTCTAACCACTCCTCTAATGAATCCAGCAAACTGGCTTCATCAAACACTGGCCATGACTGCTCAGGTAACCATTCCACCGCACAACGAATCCGAGCCAACAAGCTCTCCGCTGCCGGTGTCCAGTTTAGACTCTGTAAGCCCTGGCGGCGGACATACGTGAGTAAAGCTTGTGTCATTTTTTCTTTGCCCGGGCTTGGCAACGGCTCGCGTTCAACGACCAGCAGACCGAGTTTTGTTTGTCGCTCAGCTATTAGACGGCCTCTTTTTTCATCCCAGTCCACTACTTCTTCAGACGAAAATAGCGTATCAAAGGTCGTTCGCAATATATTGACATCCAATTCACATGCCGAATGAATTTGACTTGAATTAGAATGAGAACGCATTAAGTCAACGGCAACCAAATACTCACAGCCACCTAGCATGTCTTCCTGATGACATTCTGCACCATGACCATTAGCCAAAGTAAATCGCCCAAATTGATTTGTGCGCTGCTGCGCAATGCGATCTGGAAATGCCAAACTTAACACCAGCGGTAATGCATCTTCATCCACGCCTTTCAGGTCAAATACCGTATCCAATTTGTACGCCAGAGATTGAGCACGCTTGAACAACATCGACTTTTTTGGATGAGTACCAACAAGCCAACGATGCAAGCTATGAGCGATATTGGTAACATTTCTCTCTGGCTCTTCAATCAGTGCGACCGCCGCCAAAGCAGCATTTAACATCTTATCACTGTAAGATAGCGCTTTAATTAGCATCGCAGCCGCACGAGGCTCAACGCCTAGTTCATGCGCCTGTTTTCCTTCGGACGTTAATTGCCCTTTTTCCGTCAGTAGTCCCAATGACACCAATAGCTGCTTCGCTTGTTCCAATGACGCATTAGCGGGAACATCAAGCCACTTTAGATCGTGGATATCACCCGTTCCCCAAAAGGCAAGCTCCATAACTAAACTAGCCAAATCGGAATGCAAAATTTCGGGTAGGGGAACCAGCGGTTGCTGCTTGAACTGGCTTTCAGAATAAAGACGAACACAAATGCCCTCTTCTATTCGTCCCGCTCGTCCTGCACGCTGAATCGCTGAAGACTGTGCAATGCGTGTTTGCTCTAAGCGTGTTAAACCGTTTTTCAAATCAAAGCGGGCAATACGCTCTAACCCAGAATCAACGACGAGGCGAATGCCTTCAATCGTTAGTGAAGTTTCTGCAATGTTGGTCGCTAGAACGACTTTACGCTTACCTTGTTCTGCTGGCGTAATCGCTTTTTGTTGATCTGCAAAGCTCAGTTGACCATAAAGTGGGCATACGTCGATATCATCCGCTAAATGAGACAACCGCTCTTCAACTTGTTTTATGGCACCAACACCCGGTAGGAAAGCCAACAAAGATCCAGACTCTTTGTTCATAAGACTTTCTATTGTTTTTGCCATACTCGTAGGTAAATGCTCGTTCACACCTAACGGCTGGTAGCGCATTGCCACATCAAAGCTGCGCCCTTCAGATTCAATGTAACTGGCTTCTGGCAACAACGATTGTAATGCTTGTTGGTCAAGCGTTGCCGACATTACCACCAGCTTGAGATCGTCTCGCAATGCCTCTTGAACTTCTAAACTGAATGCCAAAGCGGTATCGGCATGAATGCTGCGTTCATGAAACTCATCAAAGATCAGTAGATCAACCCCATCCAGTTCAGGGTCAGTTTGGATCATCCTGGTCATGATCCCTTCGGTCACGATCTCCAGCTGCGTTGCAGAACTTACCTTTGCCTCGCCACGAACTCGATAACCCACGCGTTGACCAACTTGTTCTCCCAATTGCTCAGCAAGATAACGGGCAATGTTACGCGCCGCGAGTCGTCTTGGCTCAAGCATGATGATTTTTCCAGCAACCGAATGATTTAAGAGTAACTGCAAAGGGAAGTAAGTCGACTTACCGGCACCAGGCGCCGCTTTTAAGATCACTTGATGTTGATTTTTGACCGCCGTCAGCAACTCAGGCATCACGGCTTCAATCGGCAATTGTGACAAAGGAAATACCTTATGGTGTAATGGTGGCAACATTGTACATAAAAAATTTTTTGTCTAAATAAGCAAATGCATTTCACACCCGCTTTAGAGTCCGCCACTCTACTCAAACGTTATAAACGCTTTCTTGCCGATATCGAGCTCGATACTGGTGAAATCCGTACAATCCACTGCGCAAATACAGGTGCAATGACGGGTTGTGCTACGCCCGGAAACAAGGTTTGGTTTTCTACTTCCGACAACCCGAAACGAAAATACCCCAATAGTTGGGAGTTGAGTGAGACCGAACAAGGCCACCGTATTTGTATCAATACCGCGCGCGCCAATCAATTAGCCGTAGAGGCTATTGAAAATAATGTCATTTCAGAGCTTTGTGGTTATGACACACTTCAAACTGAGGTGAAATACGGCAATGAAAATAGCCGAATTGATATCTTGCTCAGCGCAGACGACAAGCCAAAGTGCTATATAGAAGTGAAAAGCGTCACTCTTCTTGATGAGACCGACTCTACTGGACAAGGATACTTCCCAGATGCGGTCACGACTCGGGGACAAAAACACCTGAGAGAGCTCACAGAAATGGCACAAAATGGAAGTAGAGCCATACTTTTATTCACTGTTTTACATTCAGGTATTGAAAAAGTATCCGCGGCGCACCATATAGACGCGAAATATTCACTATTACTCAAACAAGCACAAGACGCTGGAGTGGAAGTTCTCTGCTACAAAGCTGAACTGAGCGATACTGGAATGAAGCTGATTTCCGCTATTGATTTTATCAATTAAGAGAAAAAATGATGTCGTCTTCACATTGACGATAACTTTGCGATTCAGTATTTGCTTGCACCGCCTCTTTTTGCTATAGATACCCGCCTTAAATTGACTGCGTAGCAGTTGACTAGGTGTAAGTAGGAGATGCTGTATGCCAGAATCAAAGAAGAAAACGATAGGCATCCTAGCCATTGCCGGCGTGGAGCCATATCAGGAAAAACCTGGTGAAGAGTACATGTCACCAGAGCAGGTTGAACACTTTACGAAAATCTTAACAGCTTGGCGCGACCAGCTAAGAGCTGAAGTGGATCGTACTGTTCACCACATGCAGGACGAAGCAGCAAACTTCCCAGATCCAGTTGACCGCGCCTCTCAAGAGGAAGAGTTCAGCCTAGAACTGCGTAACCGTGACCGCGAACGCCGTTTGATCAAGAAGATTGAAAAGACTTTGGATAAAATCAAAGAAGACGATTTTGGCTTCTGTGAGTCTTGTGGCGTAGAGATTGGCGTTCGCCGTCTTGAAGCACGTCCAACCGCTGACCTTTGTATTGACTGTAAAACACTTGCAGAAATCAAAGAGAAGCAAATGCAAGGTTAATCACCCAGCATTATGATTGTTGAAGGGAGCTCAGGCTCCCTTTTTGTTTTGGCTATCTTCGCACCCTATTTGTTTACTAAATTCGAGATACACGCATGACACGCTATGTAGGTCGATTCGCCCCATCTCCTTCTGGTCCACTGCATTTTGGTTCACTGATTGCCGCTCTTGGCAGTTATTTTCAAGCGAAAGCACAAAACGGAGCTTGGTTAGTACGTATTGAGGACTTAGACCCACCAAGAGAAATGCCAGGTGCAGCGCAACTTATCCTAGAGGCACTCAAGGCCTATCAGCTGCATTGGGATGGAGAAGTGGTATACCAGAGCGAACGTCACGACCTTTACCAAGCTCAAATAAACAAATGGCTCGAAAATGGAGAAGCCTATTATTGCCAATGTACTCGTAAGCAAATTAAAGAGCATGGCGGTTTTTATCCTGGCACTTGCCGCGATAAAAACTTGAAAGACGGCGCGATTCGCCTAAAAATGACCAAGCCTGTCGCTCATTTCCTCGACCAAAAGCAGGGAACCATTACGATTCCAGAGCAACTCGTTAATGAAGATTTCATTATTAAACGTCGAGATGGATTATTTGCTTATAATCTTGCGGTAGTATTGGACGACATCGACCAAGGCGTCACAGAAGTCGTGCGAGGTGCAGACTTAATCGAGCCGACAGGGCGTCAAATTAGCCTGTACCAAATACTTGGTCAGCCTGAAGTTAGCTACTTGCATTTACCATTGGCGATGGACAACAACGGCAATAAATTGTCGAAACAAAATCACGCGACGGCTATTGATATAGATACACCAAAACCTACTCTATTGCGCGCCATGACATTTTTAGGTTTCGAGATACCTGAAACCGTAAGGGCGGCCAACATAGAAGATATTCTTCGTTGGGGCTGCGAAAACTGGCGGTTGGAACAGCTTCCAGCAGAGATCGAGATCACACCGTGATTCTCAAATGGCATTGTGTAGGCTATCATTAGCCGCAAATTAGGCCCTAGAGGCGTATAAAACTAACCAAAGCAAGATTGGATTAAACCCAGTTATTGCCAGATGCACATGAATACAAACGACTATACACCAAGCGAACCTGCCACAATTCCAGAGCTCGCTCTCAATGTAATAACTCGTGAAGAGCACAACATTTCGCGTAAGCAGATCAGTGATAATGCGCTGAAGGTACTGTACCGCCTAAATGGTGCTGGTTTCGATGCTTTTCTTGTGGGTGGCGGGGTTCGAGACTTACTGCTTGGACAAAAACCAAAAGATTTTGACATTGCGACCAACGCAACGCCGGAACAGATCAAACAGCTATTTCGTAACTGCCGTTTGATTGGTCGCCGCTTCCGCTTGGCTCATATTATGTTTGGCCGAGACATCATTGAGGTTGCGACATTCCGTGGTCACCACCAAGAGCAAAAGAATAAGAGCATTTCTCAGCAATCAAAAGAGGGTATGCTGCTGCGTGACAACGTCTACGGCACCATCGATGAAGATGCTGAGCGCCGTGATTTCACGATTAACTCGATGTACTACAACATCGCAGATTACTCGATTCACGACTACGCACGTGGTATTGAAGATTTAGAAGATCGCCTAATTCGACTGATTGGTGATCCAGAAACACGCTACCGTGAAGACCCTGTGCGCATGCTGCGTGCGGTTCGTTTCGCGGTAAAACTAGACTTTGATATTGAAGAAGACACCGCAGCGCCAATCGAACACATGGCACCGTTGCTCGGTGACATTCCGTCAGCGCGTCTTTTTGAAGAGTCACTCAAATTATTGCAATCCGGTCATGGCTTAGAAACCTACCACCTACTGCGTGAGTACAACCTATTCCAGCAACTATTCCCGACGATTGCAGCGCACTTTACAGAAGATTACTCCTCTCATACTGAGCAGATGTTGGATCTTGTCCTAGATTCTACCGACATGCGCATCGAAGATGGGAAACGCATCAATCCAGCATTTATGTTTGCTGCAATGCTGTGGTACCCACTGTGTGCGAAAGCCGATGAACTGATGGAAGAGCGCAACTTAGGCCATTACGACGCCATTATGGAAGCGAGCAACATCATTCTTGACGAGCAAGTTCGCACAATTGCCATTCCAAGACGCCACACCGCAACCATTCGCGAGATTTGGCAGTTACAGCTTCGTCTTCCACGACGTAACGGTAAACGTGCATTCCGTCTTATGGAGCTCAATAAATTTAGAGCTGGCTTTGATTTTCTTGAAATGCGCGGTGAAATTGAAGGTGGTGACACTCAGAAGCTTGCCAAGTGGTGGGAAACTTTTCAAAATGCAGGCCGAGAAATGCGTCAAGCAATGGCTGCCGACTTAGACGGTCAATCACCGAAAACAGGCCAGCGCCGCCGTAAAACTTATCGCAAGAAAAAGAGTAAGCCCAAATCATGATTACAGCGTACATTGCGGTAGGCAGTAACTTGGCGGATCCTGTCAGCCAAGCGAAGCAAGCGATTGAAGCATTAAAAACGCTGCCTAAATCAGAGTTTGTTCAAGCTTCTTCGCTATACAGCAGCACGCCAATGGGGCCACAAAACCAACCGGATTACATCAATGCGGTTGTGTCTATTAACACCAGTTTGACGCCTATTGAATTGCTCAATTGCACACAAGCTATAGAGCAAGAACAAGGGCGTGTCCGTAAAGACGAACGCTGGGGACCAAGAACCTTGGACCTCGACATTGTGCTTTATGGCAATGAGGTGATTAATTCCGAGAGGCTGATCGTTCCTCATTATGGAATGAAAGAGCGTGAATTCGTACTCTACCCTCTTGCGGAAATTGCACCAAATTTACAACTCCCTGATGGGACCGAGGTCTCTAAACTACTGGAACAAGTAGATAGAAACGGCCTCAGTATCTGGCAGTCATAGCCAACTCCTAGTAAGGATAAAACCATGAAAAAAATGACCATCAACGACCTAATCAAGTGGAAGCAAGAAGGTCGTAAATTTGCTACTTCAACCGCTTATGATGCGAGCTTTGCCCAACTGTTTGAAAGCCAAGAAATGCCAGTACTTCTTGTCGGTGATTCTCTAGGTATGGTTTTGCAAGGTCACAACGATACTCTACCAGTAACGGTCGATGATATCGCTTACCATACTCGTTGCGTACGCGCTGGTAGCCCAAATTGTTTGTTGATGGCAGACATGCCATTCATGAGCTACACCACGCCAGAGCAAGCTTGCGAAAATGCGGCTAAACTGATGCGTGCTGGTGCCAATATGGTAAAAATTGAAGGTGGTGACTGGCTTGTCGACACGGTGAAAATGCTCACTGAACGATCAGTTCCAGTTTGTGCTCATCTTGGTTTAACTCCTCAAGCTGTTAATATTTTTGGTGGTTACAAAATCCAAGGTCGCGATCAAGAAAAAGCAGACCGCATGGTAAAAGACGCATTAGCGCTACAAGAAGCAGGCGCTCAAATCGTCTTACTAGAATGCGTACCAGCTGAGCTTGCTGAACGTATTACGCAAGTGCTTGACGTTCCTGTTATCGGTATTGGTGCAGGTAACGTAACAGATGGCCAGATTCTCGTAATGCATGATATGTTTGGTATTTCTGCCAACTACATGCCGAAATTCTCCAAAAACTTTCTTGCTGAAACAGGTGATATGCGCAAAGCCGTTACTAAATACATTGAAGATGTAGCCAACGGTGTATTCCCAGACGACGCTCATACCATTGCCTAGAGGATAAATGCATGCAAACTTTTGCGGAAATCTCAGCAGTTCGTGAACACCTTAAAACCTTTAAACGTGAAGGTCGTAAAGTGGCGTTTGTCCCTACCATGGGCAACCTTCACGAAGGCCACTTAACTTTAGTGCGTAAAGCACGCGAATACGCTGATATCGTTGTCGTAAGCATCTTTGTTAATCCGATGCAGTTTGATCGTGCAGACGATTTAAATAATTACCCACGCACGCTAGAGGAAGACTTAAGCAAGTTAACCTCTGAAGGGGTCGATGTGGTATTTACGCCAACACCAGAAGTTATCTACCCTGAAGGTCTGGATAAGCAAACCTTCGTCGATGTCCCTGGCCTATCAACAATTCTCGAAGGCGCGTCTCGACCAGGTCATTTCCGTGGCGTGACGACGATAGTGAATAAGCTGTTTAACATCGTACAACCGGATGTCGCGTGCTTCGGCGAGAAGGACTTCCAACAACTTGCTGTTATCCGCAAGATGGTTGATGACCTAGCAATGGACATTGAAATCATCGGTGTACCAACCGTACGTGAAATGGACGGTTTAGCAATGAGTTCACGCAATGGCTTGCTTACGCTGGACGAGCGTCAACGTGCGCCTGTACTTGCTCGTACAATGCGTTGGATCAGCAGTGCCATTCGCGGTGGCCGCGATGACTACGCATCGATCATCGAAGATGCAAGCGACCAACTTCGAGCTGCAGGTCTGCACCCTGATGAGATCTTCATTCGTGATGCTCGTACATTACAAGTGATCACACCAGAAACGACACAAGCTGTCATTCTGATGTCTGCGTTCCTAGGCAAAGCTCGTCTTATCGATAACCAAACGGTAGATATGGTTGTCGAAACGAAGGAAGAAGCTGAATCTAACAATACAAACTCAGAGAACGCAGAGTAAGCTCTGAGCCATAAAAGTAAAAAGGTCGACTCTTAGTCGACCTTTTTTATACTCTACGTATAGACGCAATCTAACCCTTCAGGGCGAGTTTTAAACCGCTTGTGCAGCCACATCCACGCTGGAATATCACGTTTTATCATTTTCTCAAGCTCTTGGTTCAAGATGCTTGCCGCTTTAACCGCATTACGTCTCTCGAAACGCTCGCTAATGTCTTTTCCAATGTACAGCGTGTAATGGTGATTTTTACTCACTGTAACGCCAGATATAACCGCGCACTTTGTTGCATCAATGAGAACACTAGACCCGACGGTACTCGCCGCTTGTTCAACAGCAAAAAACGGCGCAAAAACAGAATGGCTAACGCCATAATCATGGTCGGGTAAATACCAAAGTCGATGACCATTCTTCAGAACTTTGAGCATTGATTTCACGTCTTTTCGATCAATCATTTGATGTCCAAAACGAGTTCGACCTCGATGTTGAATAAACTCATAAGCAGGATTCGAATTTGGGCGATAAACGCCATAACCTTGGGCAAACTGGCTAAAAATACGAGCGGTTATCTCCAAGTTTAAATGGTGACTGCACACCACCAACACACCACGTCCATTCTTTTCCTCAGCGAGTAAACGATCTTTTCCAACAATAGAGGTTATCCGACGTATCCGCCAATCTGGCCAAAACCAAGCGATACCGGTTTCGATGATCGCCATTCCAGTATATTGAAAGTTTTTTCGTACTACGTCCTTACATTGCCAATCCGTAAAATCAGGGAAACACAGCTGGAGATTACGCAGAGCGATCTTGTGTCGGCGCTTCATTACATGCATCGCAATACAGCCGATGCTTCTACCTAAGATTCGCAATACTACGTATGGCAGTACATTAACAAGAATCGCTAAAGATCCAAATGCCAGCCATACAGACCAATATTTGGGCTTAAGTAACTGATAGGAGAAAGGCGGCGGCGGGACAATATTCATAGGATCACTCATTTATTACAAATGATTGAAACCTACCATGATAAAAACCGAAAAATTGTATGGGTATGTATTGTTATGCACGCGAAAGAGCAGCGTGAATCGCCGCTCTTTGCTTTATGAGAATGGCTTAGCTTCTTAGCCCAATCCCTTTGGTTACTAGATAATGCGCAATGGCATACAGTGCAACAACAAACACTGCAAGTACACTAAATGAAGTGACAATGCCCACATCCGAGACACCTAAAAAGCCGTAGCGGAACGCATTCACCATGTAGACGATTGGGTTGATCTTAGAAACGCCTTGCCAAAATTCAGGCAGCAGACTGATCGAATAAAAGACTCCTCCCAAGTAAGTTAAAGGAGTCAATACAAACGTAGGGATGATCGAAATATCATCAAACGTTTTTGCGTAAACCGCATTGATCAAGCCACCGAGAGCAAATACAACCGACGTCATGAAGACAGTCGCGACAATAATGCCCCAGTGCTCCACTTGCAAATCAACGAACAAAAGTGACACACAAGTAACAATTGCACCGACCAACAAACCTCGAGTCACGCCGCCCATCACATAGCCAGCAATAATCACATAGTTTGGTACCGGTGCCACCAGCAGTTCTTCAATATTCTTCTGTAGCTTTGCACTAAAGAATGACGACGCCACGTTCGAGTATGAGTTAGTGATCACCGACATCATGATCAAACCTGGAACAATGTACTCCATGTAACTAAAGCCGCTCATCTCACCAATTCGAGAGCCAATAAGATTGCCGAAAATGATGAAGTACAACGTCATCGTAATGGCTGGCGGCACTAAGGTTTGCACCCAAATACGTGTAAAACGAGTAACTTCTTTGCTCAGCAAGCTGCGAAATGCCGTCCAATATAAACCGTACATTTAATTACTCCCCTCTCTTACAATGCTGACAAACAACTCTTCAAGTCGGTTGGCTTTGTTACGCATTGAGAGAACTTTAATGCCATGCTCTGTTAACTGACTGAATACCGAATTCAATCCTTGGCTTTTATCTAGTTCTATCTCTAAAGAGCCATCAACAATACTTTGTCGATTAACACCTTCAAGCTCAGGCACCTCGACTTCTGACTCAATATCCAAGATAAATGTCTCGACGCTTAGCTTACCTAGTAACGCCTTCATGGTGGTATTTTCAATCAGCTCACCACGATTAATAATGCCGATATTTCGACACAGCATCTCCGCTTCTTCTAGGTAGTGTGTCGTTAAAATAATCGTAATTCCTTGCTCTTGGTTGATCTCTTTCAGAAACCCCCACATTGAGCGGCGTAGTTCAATATCCACTCCAGCCGTTGGTTCATCTAAAATGAGTAACTGCGGCTCGTGCATCAAAGCTCTTGCGATCATTAAACGACGCTTCATCCCACCGGATAGGTTACGAGCACGCTCTTGGCGTTTTTCCCATAAATCCAATTTTTTCAGGTATTTTTCTGCTCTTTCTTTGGCTAATACTTTAGACACACCGTAATAGCCAGCTTGCTGCATCACAATTTGCTCAACGGTTTCAAACTGGTTGAAGTTGAACTCCTGTGGCACCAAGCCTAAATTCTGCTTGGCCAATTCGAGGTCGGTATCAATGTCATAACCGAAAACTTTCGTCGTTCCGGAGGTTTTATTCACTAAGGAGGAAATGATGCCAATCGTGGTCGATTTTCCTGCACCATTGGGACCCAGAAGCGCGTAGAAGTCACCCTTTTTCACTTGGAGACTTATACCTTTTAACGCCTCAAAGCCACCTGCATACGTCTTGCGCAATTGTTCAATTTCTAATGCGTACATAAGGTCTTGATTGCCGTTTGTTTGTGATTACTAATACCGACTCATATTTAGCAGCGGTTTACTACAAAATCGCCTTGGGTATCGTACTGGAGGTCCATCAGTTTATCGTTGAATAACGATGATTACAAATAAACCTTTCGATAATATTGGAAATATAACCCTTACCTCGTAAAGGTTATCTCTAAGTAAGACAAAATAGAGCATAAAAAAACGCAACAGGAAACTGTTGCGTTTTTAACTGTCAGAATGATTACGCCGTTATGCGCTGATACTGGTCTGCCTCAACATGTGCCACCGCCGCATTCAATGCTTCGTAACGGAATTGGTACATATTTTCATCCGGGACAAGGTCAATCACATGGAATTTCTCTAGCTGTTCTCGTGTTCGCTCATTCGGGCATAATAAATACACGGCACAATTGGCATCGAGAGCATCCTTAATCGCATTCTCTAACGCCAAACCGACGGTTACATCAATCATTGGTACATCCGTAAGATCGAGAATCATCACGTCATAGTCCGAAATACTAGAGTGCTGACGTGAAATGGCTTTAGAAACACTAAAGATCATCGGACCGGAAAGATAAAAGAACAGCACTTTACCATTAGCACGATCCAACAAACCACGCTCGCTGTCAGTCAGCGGCACATCATCTTCATCCGCGTCGCTGATCGCTTTTACTTGTCGCGCCTGCTCTCGGCTCAAACGCTCGATGATGATAATGTTCGAGATAAAGACGCCTAAACCCACCGCAACGATAAGATCAACGAATACTGTAAGCAACATAACGCCATACATCACCGCCATTCCGGAAAAGCTTACCTTATGTGCCCTCTGAATAAAGCTCCAGTCTAGGATGTTAAAGCCAACATACACCGCAATGCCTGCTAACACAGCCATCGGGATTGGCTCTGTTAGCCCACCAGCAACCAGTACAACCAACGCCAACATTAGTGCGCGAATCACACCAGATAATGGCGAACGAGCCCCAACTTGGATATTCGTTACCGTCCCCATGGTAGCTCCCGCCCCCGGCAGCGCACCAAACAAGCCAGAGATCATGTTAGCTAACCCTTGACCTCGCAGCTCTTTATCTGAGTCGTGTTCTTTACGAGTTAATGAGTCACCGATAACCGCCGTTAACAAAGTATCAATACAACCTAACGTGCCGAGCACTAATGCATCAATGACCATCTCGACAAACATATCTGTGTCAATATAAGGGGCGACGAGAGAAGGTAACCCAGCAGGAATTTCACCGATACGACGAATATCTTCTGTATCAAAGAGAATCACAGACAATAAAGTCACCGCGACCAATGCCACGAGCTGTGCAGGAACGTATTTACGATATTGCTTAGGGAAGAAAAAAAGAATCCCCAAAGTCAGTAGTCCCAAAAACAACTCACTGAACTTAAGGTTAGAAATGGTCTCCGGCAAAGCAGATAACGTTCCGAGTACTCCCCCTGAAGGCGCAGCATGCCCCATCAAAGGCGATAACTGCAGAATGATAAGAATCACACCTATGCCAGACATAAACCCAGAAATAACGCTGTAAGGCATCAAGGTAACGTATTTACCCAGTTTTAACGTCCCCAATAGGATTTGGAACGCTCCAGCCATCATGACAACCGTGAAAGTCATAGCCATGCCCGTTTCTGGGTATTTCGCCATCATACTGGTTAATACTGCGGTCATGATTACCGTCATTGGCCCTGTCGGTTCTGATATTAACGTATTAGAACCACCAAATAACGAGGCAAACAAACCGACCATTATTGCCCCCCAAAGGCCGGCCTCAGCACCGGCTCCGGATGCAACACCAAACGCTAACGCCAGAGGGAGAGAGATAATCGCCGTGGTTACCCCGCCAAACACATCCCCTTTGAAATTGATATCTTCAAAACGACTACCGAACACTGCTGATTTTCCCTGCATTCAATTTTAAAAAGTAAAATATCACTACTTTAACGAGCTAGGCGAAAATTTAAACCATAAATAGATTAAGGCTAAATTCACACCACAAATAGTTTCACCAGATTTTACTTTTTTCTTAATGAAAACTAGTCAGATGAGTCCTATCTGACGAATATTTAACGAGATCGAAATTGTAACATTGTGTATAGTTACAACACTGATCGCTTGCATGTGCACACAAACAGCGGCAGCGATTTTGTCTTTTAAGGGAAGTAGTTTGCAAAATGCCGGAAATAAAACAGTTATTTGAAAACAATTCGAAATGGTCTCAAGAGATCAAATCTGATCGACCTGAATACTTCGCAAAACTCGCTGAGGGGCAAAAGCCTGATTTTCTTTGGATTGGCTGCTCTGATAGCCGCGTCCCTGCCGAGCGACTAACCGGACTATACTCAGGTGAACTCTTTGTTCATCGGAATGTTGCAAACCAAGTTATCCATACTGATCTCAACTGTCTATCCGTCGTCCAGTACGCCGTAGACGTTCTTAAGGTTAAACACATCATTGTCTGTGGACACTATGGATGTGGTGGCGTAAATGCAGCCATTGATAACCCTAAGCTAGGTCTTATTAATAATTGGCTGTTACATATCAGAGATATCTATTTCAAACACCGCACTTACCTAGATCAAATGCCGCAACAAGATCGAGCGGATAAACTAGGCGAGCTTAATGTTGCAGAGCAAGTGTACAACTTGGGTAACTCAACCATCCTGCAAAACGCTTGGGAGCGTGGACAAGATGTTGAAATTCATGGTGTGGTATACGGAATTGAAGATGGTCGCTTAGAGTACTTAGGCATTCGTTCTAACTCTAAGGAAACCGTAGAAGCGTCTTACCAGAAAGCTCTTTCGACGATTCTAAATACAGATAACAAGCTGCTTTGTCGCTAAGTCATATCTAAAAGTTGAACAAAAAACGCCCATCTTAGATGGGCGTTTTTTTTATATTTTTAATGCTGCTCTCAATGATTATTCTTGAGGTACAACTTTACCGATGTATGGTAAGTGGCGGTATTTCTGCGCGTAATCAATACCCACCCCAACGACAAATTCATCTGGAATTTCGAAACCAATCCAATCCACAGGAACATTCACTTCACGACGAGATGGCTTATCTAGGAGCGTACAAATAGCGATAGACTTCGGCTCACGTAGCGAAAGAATCTCACGGATTTTATTTAGTGTGTTACCAGTGTCAATGATGTCTTCAACAAGCAGAATGTCTTTACCTTTGATGTCATCATCCAAATCTTTCAAGATACGAACGTCACGTGAGCTTTCCATCGTATTGCCGTAGCTTGACGCAGTCATAAAATCAACTTGGTGAGTCAGTTCGATAGCACGTGCCAAGTCTGCCATAAATACAAATGAGCCACGCAATAAGCCTACCAACACAAGATCTTCACTACCTTGATAACGCTCTGTAATTTGTTTGCCTAATTCACGAACTCGCTCCTGAACTTCTTGCTCAGAAATCATGACTTCTATTGTATGTTTCATACTGTGCTCAATCTAAATTTGTGGGTTGAGGTAAGTCGCACGCAAACGATCACCTAATCTTACGGCGTGTAGTGTATCACCACGTTCATTGGGTTGAAAGTCGCATCCTGTTGCCAAAAAATCTTGGAAGAAGGTCTTAGTTTTATAAAGTTCATAGCTAAATTTATCAATAATAATGACATTACTGTATATAAATTGTTCTACAGATGTTGACCTTGTGCATATGCACCATTACACTCATCACTGCTTTAAGCAACTATTAAAATAATCAATTAGGGGGTTACCCCCAATATCAACTCAAATGGCAAGGAAAATGGATATGGACTCAATTGCAAAGAGACCTAGAACTAGGCTTTCTCCAATTAAGCGTAAGCAACAGTTAATGGAAATCGCATTGGAAGTATTTGCGCGCCGCGGCATCGGTCGTGGTGGTCACGCAGATATCGCAGAAATTGCTCAAGTTTCTGTAGCGACTGTTTTTAACTACTTCCCTACACGCGAAGACTTGGTGGATGAAGTTCTCAATCACGTCGTACGTCAGTTCTCAAACTTCCTATCGGATAACATAGACCTAGACTTACATGCACGTGAAAACATCGCCAATATTACTAATGCGATGATCGAGCTTGTCAGCCAAGATTGTCACTGGCTAAAAGTATGGTTCGAGTGGAGTGCTTCAACACGTGACGAAGTATGGCCATTGTTTGTTTCAACTAACCGTACTAACCAGTTGCTGGTACAAAACATGTTCATTAAAGCAATTGAACGTGGCGAAGTGTGTGACCAGCACGATTCAGAACACTTGGCAAACCTGTTCCACGGTATTTGTTACTCACTGTTTGTCCAAGCGAACCGCGCTAAAGGTGAAGCGGAGCTGAAACATCTAGTGAATTCATACTTAGATATGCTTTGCATTTACAACCGTGAACACTAAAGCTTAGCTCGTAATATATGTCAGCCCACCGTTTGGTGGGCTTTTTATTGTCTGCTGTCAGCTAAGCACACATTTATATTTCTATATAACAAGCATAAAAAAACCGCTGCAATGCAGCGGCTTCTATCATTCAGTCAGAAAAAGCTTACTTCTTCTTAACTGCTTTTTTGTTTGGCAGGTCAGTGATTGAACCTTCAAATACTTCAGCAGCTAGACCTACAGACTCGTGTAGAGTTGGGTGAGCGTGGATAGTCAGAGCGATATCTTCTGCATCACAGCCCATCTCAATTGCAAGGCCGATTTCACCAAGTAGTTCACCACCGTTAGTACCAACGATAGCACCACCGATTACGCGGTGAGTTTCTTTGTCGAAGATTAGCTTAGTCATACCGTCTGCACAGTCAGATGCGATTGCACGACCTGATGCTGCCCATGGGAATGTTGCTACTTCGTACTTGATGCCTTCTTCTTTCGCTTCTTTTTCAGTCTTACCAACCCAAGCCACTTCTGGCTCAGTGTACGCAATTGAAGGGATAACTTTAGGGTCGAAGTAGTGCTTCTTACCAGAGATAACTTCAGCAGCTACGTGACCTTCATGCACACCTTTGTGAGCAAGCATTGGTTGACCAACGATATCACCGATCGCGAAGATGTGAGGAACGTTAGTACGCATTTGCTTATCAACGTTGATGAAGCCGCGCTCGTCAATTTCTAGACCCGCTTTTTCACCGTCGATTAGCTTACCATTTGGTACACGACCGATAGCAACTAGAACCGCATCGTAACGCTCAGCTTCAGCTGGCGCTTTCTTGCCTTCCATTGAAACGTAGATACCGTCTTCTTTTGCTTCAACTGCTGTTACTTTCGTTTCTAGCATTAGCTTGAACTTGTCTTTAATACGCTTAGTAAATACTTTCACGATATCTTTGTCTGCTGCAGGAATTACCTGGTCAAACATTTCAACAACTTCAACTTTAGAACCTAGAGAGTGGTAAACCGTACCCATTTCTAGACCGATGATACCACCGCCCATGATAAGCAGTTTTTCTGGCACTTCTTTTAGTTCTAGAGCGTCAGTAGAGTCCCAAATACGTGGGTCTTCATGCGGGATAAATGGCAGTTTGATTGGACGAGAACCAGCCGCAACGATTGCGTTGTCAAAGTTAACAACTGTTGGCTCACCTTCGCCTTCTACAAGGATAGAGTTAGGGCCAGTGAACTTACCGTAACCGTTAACTACTGTTACGTTACGCATCTTAGCCATACCGCTTAGGCCGCCAGTTAGTTGGTTAACAACTTTTTCTTTCCAGATGCGGATTTTGCTGATGTCTGTTTGAGGCTCACCGAACACAACGCCGTGGTCAGCCATCGCTTTCGCTTCTTCAATTACTTTAGAAACGTGAAGCAGTGCTTTAGATGGGATACAACCCACGTTCAGACATACACCGCCAAGCGTGCTGTAACGTTCAACTAGTACAGTTTCAAGACCTAAGTCCGCACAACGGAATGCAGCGGAGTAACCAGCAGGACCAGAACCAAGTACAACAACTTGGGCTTTAATTTCTTTGCTCATTTTGACCTCTTGTAGTCATTATCCCTAACAGGCTGAGTGGGTATCGATTTTTTATGTTTAAGAGAGATTTGTTTTAAACAGTTATTTTCAGACCGCTAACAGTTTACAGAGATGTTAATGGTGTGAAAAGTAAATCAATTTAGCCTGTGAGCTAGACAACAATTCGATTGTGAAAACCCTGAACGAAGCAAGGCTGATAACCAAATTGTCGGTAATTATGATTAGCAGAGGCGGCTAAGTTGCCGCCTCTCATTCATCTAATTTCTATTACAGAACTAGACGACGAATGTCAGATAGACATGAGTTTAGGTAAGTGATGAAGCGCGCACCTTCAGCACCATCGATCACACGGTGGTCGTATGATAGAGACAGTGGAAGTTGTAGACGCGGTTCGAACTCTTTACCGTTCCATACCGGTTTCATTTCTGACTTAGACACACCTAGGATACCAACTTCTGGTGCGTTTACGATTGGAGTAAACGCTGTACCGCCGATACCGCCTAGGCTAGAGATAGTGAAACAGCCACCTTGCATGTCAGCCGCAGTTAGCTTACCAGCACGTGCTTTCTTAGAAACCACCATTAGCTCTTCAGATAGCTCGTAGATGCCTTTCTTGTTCACGTCTTTAAATACAGGAACAACTAGACCGTTTGGTGTATCTACCGCGATACCAACATTCACGTATTTCTTCAGAATTAGGCTCTCACCGTCTTCTGATAGAGAAGAGTTGAACGCTGGGAACGCTTCAAGCGCTTTAGCTACCGCTTTCATGATGAACACAAGTGGTGTGATCTTCATGCCAGTGTCTTTCTTCGCTTCAATCGCGTTTTGCTCTTTACGGAATGCTTCAAGAGCCGTGATGTCTGCGTTATCCCACTGTGTAACGTGCGGGATCATTACCCAGTTACGGTGTAGGTTTGCGCCAGAGATCTTCTTAATGCGAGATAGCGGTTGAACTTCTGTCTCACCAAACTTGCTGAAGTCCACTTTTGGCCATGGTAGTAGACCAAGAGCCGCGCCGTCGCCTTTGCCAGATGCTGCTGCACCTGCGCCAGACTCAAGACGCTTAAGTGCATCTTTCACGTAAGCTTGAACGTCTTCTTTTAGGATACGGCTCTTACGACCAGAACCTTTAACCTTAGAAAGATTAACGCCAAATTCACGCGCTAGACGACGAACAACTGGAGACGCGTGAGCGTACTCATCGTTTTCTTTGAAATCGCCAGTCGCTGCTGGAGCTGCTGCCGCTGGAGCTTCTGCTTTAGGAGCCGGAGCTGCAGGTGCTGCCGCTTGAGCTGGAGCTGCTGCAGGAGCAGGTGCTGCACCCGCCACTTCGAATACCATGATTAGTGAGCCAGTAGACACTTTGTCGCCAGCTGCAATCTTGATTTCTTTAACTGTGCCAGCGAATGGTGCAGGAACTTCCATAGAAGCTTTGTCACCTTCAACAGTGATTAGAGATTGCTCTTCTTCCACTGTGTCGCCAACAGCAACCATGATCTCAGTAACTTCAACTTCGTCGCCGCCGATATCTGGAACGTTCACTTCTTTTGCCGCAGACGCTGCTGGAGCTGCTGCCGCAGGAGCTTCAGCAGCCGCTGGTGCTGCTGGAGCGCCTGAACCTGCTGTTTCGAACACCATGATAAGTGAGCCAGTCGATACTTTATCGCCTGCTGCAACTTTGATCTCTTTTAGAGTACCTGCGAATGGCGCTGGAACTTCCATAGAAGCTTTGTCGCCTTCAACAGTTAGAAGAGATTGCTCTTCTTCGATGCTGTCGCCAACGGCAACCATGATTTCAGTAACTTCTACTTCATCACCACCGATGTCTGGTACGTGAACTTCTTTTAGTTCTGCCGCTGCTGCTGGAGCTGGAGCTGCTGCTGGAGCTGCTTCTGCCGCAGGAGCAGGTGCAGCGTCAGCTGCACCCTCGGCTTCGAAAATCATGATTAGAGAACCAGTAGAAACCTTGTCGCCTTCTGCAACTTTGATTTCTTTAACGATACCCGCTTGAGAAGCAGGAACTTCCATAGAAGCTTTATCGCCTTCAACTGTGATCAGAGACTGCTCTTCTTCAACCTTGTCGCCAACGCTTACAAGAATCTCAGTAACTTCAACCTCATCCGCACCGATGTCTGGTACATTAATTTCGATTGCCATTTCTTATCTACCTTCTTAATTAAGCGTATAGCGGGTTTGTTTTCTCTGTGTCGATGTCGAATTTCTTAATTGCTTCTGCAACTACAGATTTCTCAACTTCGCCACGTTTCGCTAGTTCAGTTAGCGCTGCTACTACTACGTAACCTGCGTTCACTTCGAAGTGACGACGTAGGTTTTCACGGCTGTCTGAACGACCGAAGCCATCAGTACCAAGAACTTTGAAAGACTCAGCAGGAATGTATGCACGAACCTGCTCTGCGTAGTTCTTCATGTAGTCAGTTGCTGCGATAGCAGGTTCAGTACCCATTACTGTTTGGATGTAAGGTACTTTCGCTTCCGCTTCTGGGTGAAGCATGTTGAAACGCTCTGCATCTTGGCCATCGCGAGTTAGTTCGTTGAATGACGTTACAGAGTAAACATCAGAAGCAACACCGTAATCTTCGCTTAGGATTTGAGCTGCTTTACGTACTTCATTCATGATAGTACCAGAGCTCATTAGCTGAACTTTCGCTTTGTCGCCCGTGTAAGTTTCTAGCTTGTAGATACCTTTACGGATGCCTTCTTCAGCGCCTTCTGGCATTGCTGGCATTGCGTAGTTTTCGTTCATTAGCGTTAGGTAGTAGAACACGTTTTCTTGTTCTGGACCGTACATGCGACGGATACCGTCTTGCATGATTACTGCTACTTCGTACGCGAATGTTGGGTCGTAAGAAATACAGTTAGGAACCGTACCCGCCAAAATGTGCGAGTGGCCGTCTTCGTGCTGTAGACCTTCACCGTTCAACGTTGTACGACCCGCAGTTGCACCTAGTAGGAAACCACGTGCTTGTTGGTCACCAGCCATCCACGCCATGTCGCCAACACGTTGGAAGCCGAACATTGAGTAGTAGATGTAGAACGGGATCATTGGTAGGTCGTTTGTCGAGTATGAAGTCGCAGCAGCAACCCATGAAGACATAGCACCTAGCTCGTTGATACCTTCTTGTAGAACCTGACCTGAAGTCGCTTCTTTGTAGTAAGAAACAACGCCACGGTCTTCTGGTGTGTAAGTTTGGCCGTGCGGGTTGTAGATACCGATTTGACGGAACAGACCTTCCATACCGAATGTACGTGCTTCGTCAGCAATGATAGGAACGATGTTCTTACCAATGTTCTTGTTCTTAAGTAGAACGTTTAGCGCACGTACGAATGCCATAGTAGAAGAGATATCACGCTTCTGTTCTTCTAGTAGTGGCTTGAATTCTTCTAGCTCAGGAACGATGAATTCTTGAGTGAATTTTGGTAGACGCTGTGGCGTGTAGCCGTGTAGCGCTTTACGACGAGCGTGTAGGTATTCGTACTCTTTTGAACCTTCTTCAAGTTTCAGGTACGGAAGTTCTTTCACTGCTTCGTCAGTTAGGATGTCTTGAAGGCCTAGACGATCACGTAGGTGTAGTACGTGAGTCATATCCATCTTCTTAACTTGGTGCGCGATGTTCTTACCTTCAGCCGCTTCACCCATGCCGTAACCTTTAACAGTCTTAGCTAGGATTACTGTTGGACGACCTTTAGTTTCTGCCGCGTTTTTGTATGCCGCGTATAGCTTAGAAGACTCGTGACCACCACGCTTAAGTGCGAAGATTTCGTCATCAGTCATGTCAGCAACAAGTGCAGCTGTCTCTGGGTACTTACCAAAGAAGTGCTCACGTACGTACGCGCCATCTTTTGATTTGAATGTTTGGTAGTCGCCGTCGATCGTTTCATTCATAAGCTGTAGAAGCTTACCAGTCGTATCTTTAGCTAGTAGTGAATCCCAGTTGTTACCCCAGATTACCTTCACTACGTTCCAACCAGCACCTTTGAACAGACCTTCAAGTTCTTGAATGATCTTACCGTTACCCATTACAGGGCCATCTAGACGCTGTAGGTTACAGTTGATTAGGAAGCATAGGTTGTCTAGTTTCTCACGCGCAGCGAAAGAGATAGCACCACGTGATTCTGGCTCATCCATCTCACCGTCACCTAGGAACGCGTAAACGCGCTGTTCTGAAGTATCTTTAAGACCACGGCCTTCTAGGTACTTAAGGAAACGAGCTTGGTAGATAGAAGCGATTGGACCTAGGCCCATCGATACTGTCGGGAACTGCCAGAATTCAGGCATCAGTTTAGGGTGCGGGTATGAAGGAATACCTTTGCCGTCTACTTCTTGACGGAAGTTGTCTAGCTGCTCTTCAGTTAGACGACCTTCAACGAATGCACGTGAGTAGATACCTGGTGAAATGTGACCTTGGTAGTAAACTAGGTCGCCACCATCCTTCTCGTTTGGTGCACGGAAGAAGTGGTTGAAACATGTCTCGTAGAACGCAGCAGAAGACTGGAAAGACGCCATGTGGCCGCCTAGCTCTAGGTCTTTCTTAGATGCACGTAGAACGATCATGATAGCGTTCCAACGAATAATTGAGCGAATACGACGCTCAAGTGTTGTGTCACCTGGGTATGCTGGTTCTTGGTCTGCAGGAATCGTGTTGATGTAGTTAGTTGTGATACCTGTTGGCATATCAACACCGTCTAGACGTGCTTTATCTAGAACTTGCTCTAATAGGAATTGAGCACGCTCTAGACCTTCTTCACGTACAACTGACTCAAGCGCTTGTAGCCATTCTTGAGTTTCCAGTGCATCTACGTCATGCTTCATATCAGACATGGCGATCTATCCTTCTGTTGGTTGGATCTACTTATTTAAGTAACGCTCTTACGAGTCATTACCCTGCTGAATTCGACGCAGAGAACGCTCTCGTCGAGACTCTTCTCGAGTCAAATCCAACAATGTTTCTTCGATGTAAGCCAAGTGCGAGTGGGACATTTCTCGCGCCTTTTCAGGCTGACCAGAAACAATCGCATCCACGATATTGGCTCGGTGTTTACTGACTTTCTCGACCGCTTCTGGGCGGCGACGTAGTAATTTAAAATTTTGTAGAATATTTTGCTCAAGCAAAGGTGCTAAGCTTCGAACAATGTGCAACAAAACCACGTTGTGCGCGGCCTCTGTCAAAGCGATCAAAAATTGCATTACTTCCGCAGATTCAGCTTCGATATCGTTGTTTGCTTGCTCTTGACTAATGCGCTCAAGGCAACCTTGAATACGCGCAAAATCTTCTTCGGTACCACGTAAAGCTGCAAAGTAGGCTGAAATTCCTTCCATCGCATGACGAGACTCAAGCACATCAAGCTGGGTTTCAGAATGACTAGACAACAAATTCAACAAGGGATCTGAAAAGCTCTTCCAGATATTCTCACTTACGAATGTTCCGCCACCTTGGCGACGAGTCAACAAACGCTTCGCTTCCAAGCGTTGAATGGCTTCTCGGACTGAAGGACGAGACACATCGAACTGTTTTGCCAGTTCACGCTCTGGAGGCAGTTGTTGCCCCGGAGACAATGTTCCTTCCACTATCAACCTTTCTAACTCTTGTTCTATAACATCAGAGAGTTTTGGCTGACGAATCCTTTGATAAGCCATAATTTATTGTTCTTCTACTCTTGCAGGTAATTGGTAATACCAATTTTAAGTTGGTGCAGAAATTAACATAATTAAAACGCCACTGTCCAGCCGAAAATTGACCTAAATCATAGAACGAGCTTACTTCCAACACTCTGATAACAATCGACTGTTAAAACAGCAATAGAATTGGTATGACCAATTACATAAAGCATACAAATGGGAAGTCGACGTGCTAGCAGTTTTGGAAAAGAAATACAGAAAATGACAAAATTATCAGTCTATTTATTCACCAAAACGGCATGTGCGAGCGTAAAAATGTAGTTAACTTTTAACAATCATTAATATTTCTGGTATCAAAAAAAGGCATACCTGATCGTATGCCTTATTTATTTCGCTTTTTTGAATTTACACTTTCGCTACAAATCAACGCTGTATAAGCAGTCTATATTTCACCCAATCAAAGCTTAGACCAGGATCGCTTTTTCTCAAGGGCGCAATATATTGATGACCGGTAATTCGTGGCGGGGTGATTTGAGGATAAGACTGCATAATCACCTCAGTGATCTCTGCAAGTGATTGATATTGCGCTTCTGTGTAGGCAGTAAATTCTGTCCCTTCAAGCTCGATACCAATGGAATAGTCATTACAACGCTCCCTGCCTGCGAAACTGGATTGACCGGCATGCCATGCTCTATCAAGAAAAGAAACAAATTGAACAACCTCGCCGTTTCTTTTAATCAAGCAATGTGCAGAAACGCCCATTTTGTGAATGACTTCAAAAAATGGATGTTCATTTGGGTCTAGCTTGCCAGTGAAGAAGTCCTCTATATATGGTCCACCAAACTGCCCAGGAGGCAAACTGATATTGTGTACCACCAGCAGAGAGATGTCGTTTATATCAGAGCGGGCATCAAAAAATGGTGACGGAACATGCTTTGCTTGTGTCAGCCAGCCATTCTCGATAATTGGGCGCATATCAACCTCTCTACTTTGCAAATTAACTGCTGAAATTATTGACACCGGAGAGTATCATTCGTTGCCATCTCCCTTTCAAGACAAGATTTGCGATGAAGAACACACACAACATTCAAGAACGCCTAGAATACCTTAAACAACAACTCCCTTTAGAGATCACTCGCTCTGTCGCTGATACCTTAAAAGAAGATCTAGGTGGCAGTGTCGACGCAGATAATGACATTACTGCATCTTTGATCCCTGCCGATGCGGTTAATACCGCAACGATTATTACTCGTGAGCATGGTGTGTTCTGTGGTCAAGCATGGGCTGATGAAGTTTTTAAACAGCTCGGTGGCAAGGTCAGCATTGAATGGCACGTAAAGGACGGCGATAAAGTCGAACCTAACCAAACCCTTTGCACGCTTACAGGCCCTGCTCGTGACTTGTTGACTGGTGAGCGTAACGCAATGAACTTCATCCAAACGTTGTCTGGCTGCGCAACAGTTACCGCAGAGTACGCTGAAAAAATCGCGCATACTGAGTGTCGTCTACTAGATACACGTAAAACCATTCCAGGTCTGCGTAGCGCACTAAAATACGCCGTGACGTGTGGTGGTGGCTTTAACCATCGCATCGGCGTGTTCGACGCTTACCTCATTAAAGAAAACCACATTATTGCTTGTGGTGGCATCACTCAAGCCATCCAAAAAGCGAAAGAGCTTAACCCAGGCAAACCGGTAGAAGTCGAAACGGAAAGCTTAGAAGAGTTGAAACAAGCGATAGAGGCTGGTGCCGACATCATCATGCTCGATAACTTCACAAAAGAAATGATGCGTGAAGCCGTAGCGATTAACGCAGGTCGTGCCGCTTTAGAGAACTCCGGCAACATTACGCTAGAGACCATCGCAGAATACGCAGAAACCGGTGTCGATTACATTTCGGTAGGCGCGTTGACTAAGCATCTAAAAGCGATGGATCTTTCGATGCGCTTCAAATAATAAAAGCAACACAATCTCAATTACTTCAACTAACTCAGTGAGTTGTGAGTAACTCATCATTTAAAAGGGCCAATTGGCCCTTTCTTTTTATCCACTAAAAAAATAGTACTACTCGCAAAACTCTGCATGCGATATGCAACTTTTCACCAAAGAGTTTTATCTCACTCGAGAGCCCATCTCTTCCCCATTTTCAACCCACCTTAACTCTCCATAATCTTTCGCTAATGCAAGAGCATTATTAATTTTTAGGAAAGGGTTAAAAATGAAAAACAGTAAACAGAAAAAACAACAGGGTTTTACTCTGATCGAATTGATGATTGTGGTGGCGATTATTGGTGTTTTGGCTGCTTTTGCAATTCCTGCATACCAAAATTATACAAAGCGAGCTCACGCGAGTGAGATGTTACACGCGTCGAATGCATTTAAAACCGCCGTGGGTGTCTGTCTATTAAGTTCTGAAACGGACTGTACGGACGGTACTGGTGGGGTTCCTAACGGGCAAACTTTTGATAAGGCAACTGGTGACGATAAGTTTGCTATAAGCTCTTCTGTATTGCAAACAACACTAGGAACAGTTGATACGGACACATTTATCAGCGCAACTATTGATGCTACTGATGGCAAAGGTGGATTACCAGCCGGTTTTGAAGTGCGTTTAACACCAACTTTAAGTAACAGTGGAGTGGTATGGGGAGTAACATGTAATTCTACTGGTGGTAACCACGCAGATTTCTGCCCAACTAACTAGTAATGCTAACCAACCTCTCAACGGTTCTTCGTCAAGCGGGAATACTGTCTTTTTCCCAAGAAGAATCGTTACTTGAGCAAGCTAAAGCTTCTGGCATTTCAATGCCGGAGGCTTTGCTCAGTTGTGGCTTTTTCCAATCACATGAGCTGACTGAGCACCTTAGCTCTATCTTTGGACTTTCCTGCACATCACTCAGTCAGTATGAGTACTCGTCGCTGTGCCAAAAGCTTGGCTTGCGCGATCTGATCACTCGACATAATGCCTTGCCACTCAATCGCACATCTTCCACATTAACACTCGCGGTTGCAGACCCAACTAACTTACAAGCGGAAGATGACTTTCGTTTTGCGACAGGGTTGCAAGTAGAGCTTGTTCTCGCTGATTTTCGCGAGCTGACCGCTGCGATTCGGCGCTTATATGGCCGAGCACTTGGGCAAGAAAAGTCTGGATTAAAAGAGATCAACCAAGAAGAATTAGCCAATCTGGTTGACGTGGGCGCAGATGAAATCGACAACATTGAAGACTTGAGCCAAGACGAATCTCCTGTTAGCCGTTACATCAACCAAATTCTGTTGGACGCTGTGCGCAAAGGCGCATCCGATATCCACTTTGAGCCTTATGAAAAGATGTACCGTGTGCGCCTACGCTGTGATGGCATCTTAATTGAAACACAGCAGCCACCAAGCCACTTAAGTCGCCGCTTATCCGCTCGTATCAAAATCCTCTCTAAACTTGATATTGCAGAGCGACGTTTACCACAAGATGGGCGTATTAAGCTCAAGTTGAATCAAGACACCGCAATTGATATGCGTGTATCCACGCTACCGACTCTATTCGGAGAGAAAATTGTACTACGACTGCTCGACAGCAGCTCTGCGTCATTGGATATCGACAAGCTTGGTTATAGCGAACAACAAAAACAATTGTACTTGGATGCGCTGCGTCGCCCACAAGGCATGATTCTGATGACAGGCCCAACCGGGAGCGGAAAAACCGTTTCTCTGTACACTGGGCTGAGTATCCTCAATAAGCCAGAAATCAACATTTCCACGGCAGAAGACCCAGTAGAAATTAACTTATCGGGCATTAACCAAGTTCAAGTTCAGCCTAAGATTGGTTTTGGTTTTGCCGAAGCCCTGCGCTCTTTCTTACGTCAAGACCCGGATGTGGTAATGGTCGGTGAGATTCGTGACTTAGACACCGCCGAAATCGCTATAAAAGCATCGCAAACCGGTCACTTAGTACTTTCAACCTTACATACCAATTCTGCGGCTGAAACGGTTATTCGTTTATCAAACATGGGCGTAGAAAGCTTTAACTTGGCCTCATCTCTTAATTTGATTATTGCCCAGCGCTTGGCCCGTAAACTGTGCTCGCACTGTAAACAATCACAAGAGCTTACCGTTCAGCTACAACATCTTGGAATTCAAGCAAGCGACAACATTTTTAAAGCCAATCCCGATGGATGTAATGAGTGTACCCATGGTTATTCCGGCCGAACGGGAATTTATGAAGTGATGCGCTTTGATGAATTTCTTTCCGAAGCGCTTATTAAAGGCGCCTCAGTACATGAACTAGAAAAACTCGCCATCGCAAATGGTATGAGCACGTTACAGATGTCGGGCATAGAAAAACTCAAACAAGGGATCACAAGTTTTAGTGAACTACAGCGCGTACTTTATTTTTAATCCTTTAATCAGCAGTCACCTCTATGAAAAGCACTACACCACAACTTAAAAACTTCCGCTGGAAAGGCATCAACAGTTCTGGCAAAAAGACGTCTGGACAAACCCTCGCGATGACAGAAATTGAAGTACGCGAGCGTCTAGACGCACAGCACATCAAGATCAAGAAGTTAAAGAAAAGCAGTATCTCGTTTCTCACTAAACTCAGCCATCGCGTGAAAGGCATAGACATCACGGTGTTTACCCGTCAGATTTCGACGATGTTGATAACCGGTGTACCCTTAGTTCAGGCTTTAAAATTGGTCTCAGAAAATCATAAAAAAGCAGAGATGAAATCCATTTTGATGAGCGTGACACGCGCCGTTGAAGCGGGGACGCCCATGTCAAAAGCCATGCGCACTGCAAGTGAACACTTTGACCCACTCTATACCGATCTTATCGCCACAGGTGAGCAATCCGGTAACTTAGCAGAAGTGTTCGAGCGCTTAGCCACCTACCGAGAAAAAAATGAACAACTCCGTGCGAAAGTGATCAAAGCACTGATTTACCCAGCGATGGTAGTGCTAGTAGCGTTAGGCGTGTCGTTTATCATGCTCACAAAAGTCATTCCCGAGTTTGAAAAAATGTTTGTTGGTTTTGGTGCTGACTTACCGTGGTTTACCAGGCAAGTATTAGATCTTTCCGCCTGGACACAAAACTGGAGTCCGTTTATCGCACTAGGCTCCATTAGTTTATTCATTTCGGCGAGAATCCTCTCTAAGCGTTCAGATTCTTTTCGCTTAATGCTCAACCGATCTGTGCTTAAATTTCCTGTCCTGGGCCCTGTATTATCAAAAGCCGCTATCGCCAAATTTAGTCGAACACTCGCCACAAGCTTTACAGCGGGCATTCCAATTCTAACCAGTTTAAAAACCACATCAAAAACATCAGGAAACTTGCACTATCAACTCGCCATAGAAGAAGTTTACCGTGATACCGCCGCAGGTATGCCAATGTATGTAGCCATGCGCAACTGTAATGTGTTCCCTGAATTGGTGTTACAAATGGTTATGATCGGTGAAGAGTCTGGTCGACTTGACGATATGCTCAATAAAGTTGCAACAATCTACGAGTTTGAAGTCGACAACACCGTCGACAACCTTAGTAAAATTCTAGAGCCACTAATTATCGTTTTTTTAGGTATCGTTGTTGGCGGATTAGTGACAGCAATGTACTTGCCAATCTTTAACTTAATGAGTGTATTGGGCTAGAATGAGCTGTTAACTCCTTTAAAACAGCATCTTGCTGATTTCACTCATCGCTCAAGAGACAAATATGGAAGTATTCCAGTACTACCCTTGGCTATTCGTTGTGTTTGCCACCATCTTCGGTCTTATCGTGGGTAGCTTCCTCAATGTGGTTATTTATCGACTACCTAAAATCATGGAACTAGAATGGCGACGCGAATGTGCCGAGTCATTTCCTGAATACAAAATAGAACCTCCTAAAGAAGTGCTGACCTTGAGCGTCCCACGCTCCTCCTGCCAGAAATGCGCAACACCGATACGTATTCGCGACAACATTCCTGTGATTAGCTGGCTGCTTTTAAAAGGCAAATGTCACAACTGTCAGACAACCATTAGCACACGCTATCCACTGATTGAACTGCTCACTGCATTCTGCTCAGGCTTTGTCGCTTACCACTTTGGTTTTAGTTACTTTACCGTTGCACTACTCTTTTTCACTTTTATCTTAATCGCTGCAACATTTATCGATCTCGATACTATGTTGTTACCTGACCAATTAACATTACCATTAACTTGGGCTGGCATTGCCTTAGCATTAGTCGAAATAAGTCCTGTTACTCTACAAGATTCTGTCATTGGTGCTATTGCTGGTTACCTATGTCTCTGGTCCGTTTACTGGGGCTTTAAGCTACTTACTGGTAAAGAAGGAATGGGATATGGTGATTTTAAACTACTAGCAGCACTAGGGGCTTGGCTGGGCTGGCAGTCACTGCCGATGATCATTCTACTTTCTTCTGTGGTTGGCATCGTATTTGGCATCATTCAACTACGCTTGCAAAAGCAGGGAATTGAAAAAGCTTTCCCTTTCGGTCCTTACTTAGCAATTGCTGGTTGGATAAGCTTAATTTGGGGCGAGCAGATTTTAAACTGGTACTTTACTTCAGTTCTAGGAGTGTAAATGGCTTTGGTTATTGGTTTAACAGGTGGTATCGCTAGTGGAAAAACAACCGTCGCGAATCTGTTCAAACAACAATTTAAAATCGATATCGTTGATGCCGACATTGTAGCAAGAGAAGTTGTCGAACCAGGTACTCCCGGCCTAAACGCGATTATTGAACACTTTGGTCACGATATCGTTCGTGAAGACCAAACTTTAGATCGCGCAAAGCTGAGAGAAAAAATCTTTTCGAATTCAGATGAAAAAGCATGGCTCAACGCACTGTTGCACCCGATAATTCGTGAAAAGATGATCGAAGATTTGCAGCAAGTCACTTCAGAGTATGCGTTACTTGTGGTGCCGTTGCTCGTAGAAAACAAGCTAGATAGTTTGTGTGATCGCGTTCTTGTCGTCGATGTAGAACCGAATACACAGATATCTCGCACGATGAAACGAGACAATGTGAGTGAAGATCAAGTTCGCGCCATCCTTGCCTCTCAAGCATCAAGAGAGCAAAGGCTCGCGCTTGCAGACGATGTGGTTAAGAATAATCCAAGTGACCCTGATCTTTTGCTTCAAATCACAGATTTGCACGAAAAGTACCTAGCCATGTGTAAGAAAAATCTGCGAAAATAGGAACGAAACTCACAAAGGCTTATGTCGATGACCACGCACAAATTTGAACATCCGTTAAATGAGAAAACTCGTATTTATCTAAGAGTGGAGTCTCTGCTGCGTCAGGCTCACTTGGCCTCTGGGTTTAGCGAAAATCATCAGTATCAACTGTTTTTCCGTGCGTTATTCGATATGGTTGAGATCTTCGAACAGATCCAGTTGAAAAGTGAACTGGCTAAAGATCTTGAGAAGCAACGGCTGTCGTACCGCCATTGGCTAAATGTTGATGGCGTCGATCAAGACGCATTAAATACCCTACTACAAGAGATAGATGTCGTTCATAGCCAACTGATGGGTGCAGAACGTTTTGGTCAAGCACTAAAAGAAGATCGCTTCCTAAGCTCTATCCGTCAACGCTTTAATCTACCGGGTGGTTCATGCTGTTTTGATCTGCCAGCATTACACTACTGGCTTCATCTACCTATTGAACGTAAAAAGCGTGATGCACAACAGTGGCAAGCAAGCTTAAAGCCCTTATCTGATGCGCTTTCGTTATGGTTAAAGCTCACTAGAGAGACCGGACATTTCAAAGCTCAAATCGGTCGTGCAGGTTTCTTCCAAAGTGACGCTGATGAAGCCAACATTCTAAGACTTCACATCCCAATGGAATATGGCGTGTATCCTATGATTTCAGGCCATAAAAACCGCTTTGCGATCAAGTTCATGTCGTTTGAAAACGGTCAAGCGTGCACACAAGATATTGAATTTGAACTTGCTGTGTGCAGCTAAGACGACACTTAGCCTCGCCTCCATAATCTAAAATTCAACGCTTTATTGCGCTTATATTTGATAAAATTTCGTAGCAGCAATAGCGCGTTGAATAAGCCATCTTTAATTCGTTTAGGTATACTACCCTTTAACACCAATTAGTAATGGGACGCTCAACTATGTCTAAAGTTACCATCGTTCAATGTCCACAATGTGGCGCCGACGTAGAATGGGGAGAACAAAGTCCTCATCGCCCTTTCTGCAGTAAACAATGCCAAATGATTGATTTTGGTGAATGGGCAGATGAAGAAAACACCATCCCAGGCGCACCCGATATGTCCGATAGTGATGGCTGGTCTGAAGACCAGTATTAAATTGAGACCTAGGGTAAAGGAATACCCTAGGTTCCTTCTTGGGGAACCTGAATCACGCTCCGTCGTCGCTGTCCAGAATGACGAATTTTAACCACGGTACTCTGTAATCTTTGACCATCATTTCCTGTCATTCCGAGGAGCCATAGCGACATCAGGAATCTATTCACAACAAGACAGAGGCGTGGAGTGTACGTCAGTGCATGAGCATCGACAGTGCAGGTCGGGCGAAAAGAAACGAGCAAGCTAATTACACAAATAAAAAAACGGAGCCCTAAAAGGACTCCGTTTAAGATGAGAACGCTAGTTATAGCATTACTTCTTAGCAAGTTTCTCTTTGATACGAGCAGACTTACCAGAACGCTCACGTAGGTAGTACAACTTGGCACGACGTACTGCACCACGGCGTTTAACTTCGATGCTATCAACGATTGGAGAGTGTGTTTGGAACGTACGCTCAACACCTTCACCGTTAGAGATCTTACGTACAGTGAAAGCAGAGTGTAGACCACGGTTACGGATTGCGATTACAACGCCTTCGAAAGCCTGTAGACGCTCACGGTCACCTTCTTTTACCTTAACTTGAACTACAACAGTGTCACCTGGTGCAAATTTAGGTAGGTCTGATTTCATTTGCTCTTCTTCAAGAGCTTTGATGATGTTACTCATTTTTTAAATTCCTAGAATAAACTGATACTAAATAAATTAGGTTACTTTGCGTTATGTTCTTTAATGGCTTTATGCTCATTAACAAACTCAGCAAGTAATTGTTCCTGTTCGTCAGTCAGAGCTAGGTTTTCCAGGAGCTCTGGTCTTCTTAGCCAAGTACGGCCCAACGACTGCTTGAGTCGCCATTGACGAATGTCCTTGTGATTGCCTGACATCAGTACAGCTGGTACCTCTTTGTCATCCAATACTTCTGGACGCGTATAGTGAGGACAATCTAACAAGCCATTTGCAAAAGAGTCTTCTTCTGCTGACGCGAAATCCCCTAGTACACCCGGAACAAACCGAGAGACAGAGTCGATTAACGTCATGGCTGGTATCTCACCACCCGTCATCACAAAATCACCAATCGACCATTCTTCGTCGACTTCAGATTGAATGATGCGCTCATCTACCCCTTCATAACGACCACAAATCAGAAGCAAGTTCTCATTCGTTGCCAGTTCTTCCACTCCTTTCTGGTCGAGCTTGCGACCTTGAGGAGAAAGGTAGATGACTTTCGTCTTGCCCGGTGAGGCTGCTTTCGCGGTATGAATGGCATCGCGCAAAGGCTGAACCATCATTAACATACCAGGGCCACCACCGTAAGGTCGGTCATCGACTGTGCGATGTTTGTCGTGAGTGAAATCTCTAGGATTCCAAGTCTCAATCGACAAAAGACCTTTTTTAACCGCTTGACCTGTTACTCCAAAATCAGTAACAGAACGGAACATTTCTGGAAAAAGGCTAATAACGCCAACCCACATGTTTATCTCGCTCTGTAATTTTGGAGATTAGAATCCAGGATCCCAGTCAACTTCGATCCGTTGAGCTTCGCGATCAACATTAATGATCACTTGCTCTTCAAGGAACGGGATTAATCGTTCCTTCTGCCCGAAAGCATCTTTAAGATTTGCTTTAACAACCAGAACATCGTTTGAGCCAGTTTCTAGCATGTCAGTAACGACACCTAGATCGTAACCTTTAGTAGTTACAACTTGCATCCCAAACAATTCGCGCCAGTAGAACTCATCTTCTGACAATTCAGGAAGTACCGCAGGGTCAATAGCAATTTCAAAGTTCGTCATTAGATGCGCGTCTTCACGAACATCCATGCCTTCCAGCTTAGCCACCATACCTTTGTTATGGCGCTTCCAGCTTTCTACTTTGTACTCAACCCACTTGCCCTTTTGGTTAATGTACCAAGGGCTGTAATCGAAAATGCTTTCAGCATTGTCTGTGTAGGAAAAAACCTTAAGCCAACCACGAATGCCGTAAGTAGCACCAAACTTGCCTACAACAATCTTTTCGTTGCTCATTGTTTCTTTACCTTTCATCGACATAAACTAGTTTCTACTTTTCAAGTAAAAAATTAAGCCGCTTTTTGAGCGTCTTTAACTAGCTTAGCAACACGGTCAGATACTGACGCGCCTTGACCAACCCAGTGGTTAACGCGGTCTAGGTCTAGACGTAGACCTTCTTCTTGACCTTTAGCAGTTGGGTTGAAGAAACCAACTTTCTCGATGAAACGGCCAGTTGCAGCGTTGCGGCTGTCCGCTACTACGATTTGATAAAATGGACGCTTTTTAGCGCCGTGACGTGCCAAACGAATGGTTACCATGTCGTCCTCTTTGCTTTCTCAAAAATAAAATTAACCCCAAAAACCATTCAAGAAATTAAACAGTTTGGGGTCTCGTGCCAAAATAAAGCTCCGGAATTTTACTCTTCTCCCGGAGCAATGCAAGGAGTTTAGTTACTTTTTCACCAACATAAATTGAATTTAAAGTTTGTGACGTACCTAACACCCTGAATCTATGCGTGATCGATTAATTAACGACCAAATGGGTTGAAGCCACCGCCACCCCCCATGCCGCCCATCATGCCTTGCATGTTGCGCATCATGCCTTTCATGCCACCTTTTTGCATCTTTTTCATCATTTTCTGCATTTGGGTGAACTGTTTTAGTAAGCGGTTTACATCTTGAACCTGCACACCAGAACCAGCCGCGATACGCTTCTTGCGCGAGCCCTTGATAATTTCTGGGCGTTGACGTTCTTTCATTGTCATGGAGCTGATGATCGCTTCCATCTGTTTGAACATCTTGTCATCGACTTTATCTTTCACATTGTCTGGTAGCTGGGACATTCCTGGAAGCTTATCCATCATCCCCATCATGCCGCCCATGTTTTGCATCTGGCCTAGCTGTTCACGGAAATCTTCAAGGTCGAAACCTTTCTTCTCTTTGAACTTCTTCGCTAACTTTTCTGCCTTTTCTTGGTCAACGTTGCGTTGTAGGTCTTCAATCAAAGACAGAACGTCACCCATGCCAAGAATACGTGAAGCAACACGATCTGGGTGGAACGGTTCTAGCGCGTCAGTTTTTTCACCGACACCCAAGAATTTGATTGGTTTGCCCGTGACATAGCGTACTGAAAGTGCCGCACCACCACGAGCATCACCATCAACCTTAGTTAGAACTACACCGGTAAGAGGTAGCGCATCGCCAAAGGCTTTTGCTGTATTTGCTGCGTCTTGACCCGTCATGGCGTCAACAACAAATAGCGTTTCTACTGGGTTGATAGCTGCGTGAAGATCTTTGATCTCCCCCATCATCTCTTCATCAATTGCCAAACGACCTGCGGTATCGACAATCAATACGTCGTAGAATTTTTTCTTCGCATGGTCAATCGCTGCATTGGCGATATCAATAGGCTTTTGGTCTGGTGATGATGGGAAGAAGTCAACACCGATGTCTGATGCCAGTGTTTCAAGCTGCTTGATTGCCGCAGGACGGTAAACGTCGGCAGACACAACCAAGACTTTCTTCTTGTCACGTTCTTTTAGAAGCTTAGATAACTTACCTACCGATGTGGTTTTACCCGCACCTTGTAGACCAGCCATAAGAAGCACAGCAGGTGGTTGAGCAGCAAGGTTTAGCGCCTCATTCGACTCACCCATTACGGCTTCAAGTTCTGTTTGAACGATCTTGATAAATTCCTGACCTGGAGTCAGAGATTTAGAAACTTCTACGCCCACCGCTTTTTCTTTAACGCGGTTCACAAATTCACGAACGACCGGAAGCGCAACGTCAGCTTCAAGTAGAGCCATTCGGACTTCACGTAGGGTTTCTTTAATGTTGTCTTCGGTCAGACGACCTTTACCACTGATATTTTTCAGCGTTTTGGATAATCGATCCGTTAAATTCTCAAACATCTTTGTCTCTTCGCTAAAATGGCGATTAATTAGTGTGAGTATACATTAGCCAAGGTCTGAGTCATACCCGTACCGCTGTCCTATTCTTGTCTCTATTTATATATGGTGCGGTAACTTATTAATTTCAATATCTCATCTCTCACGATTGATGTCGGATATAACGTAGCCCCAAAGTGTAATGCAAGGTATAATTTCTCCATCGTGCACAATAATATTTAGGATTCATGGATAGCTTAATAGCCATCGCGGCCGCCATACTTTATGTCTTGGCGATTGCGACCATCATACCCGGACTCTCACAACAGTCAGGAATCAAAGCAAAAACAGTGTTTGCTAGTGCTGCCTGTGCGCTTGTTTTTCATGCGTGGATTTTGAGTGATCTGATCTTTGATGGTTCAGGTCAAAACCTGAGTATTCTCAACGTGGCTTCTTTGATCAGTTTTATTATTTCTCTGGTCATGAGCCTTGCTATGTTGAAAAACCGACTGTGGTTTTTATTGCCTGTCGTTTATAGCTTTGCTGCCATCAATTTATCTGCAGCCACATTTTTGCCAAGCACGTTTATAAAGCACCTAGAGAATGACCCTAAGCTACTCATTCATATTTCATTTGCGCTCTTCTCATACGCGACTTTAACTATCGGGGCACTCTATGCGCTTCAGTTGGCTTGGCTGGATCACAAACTGAAAGCAAAAAAATCTTTGGCGATTAACCCAAACCTGCCGCCTCTATTAATGGTGGAGCGTCAACTCTTCAAAATTATTTTGATCGGTAACTTATTGTTAACTGCCACGCTCATTACTGGCTTTGTCTTTGTGCAGGATATGTTTGCCCAAGGTAAGGCACATAAGGGCATTCTTTCTTTCATCGCTTGGGTGGTGTACTCAATACTGCTTTGGGGTCACTATCAAAAAGGCTGGCGTGGTAGAAAAGTCACATGGTTCGCTGTTGCAGGAGCAACACTGTTAACTCTGGCATATTTTGGCAGTCGCTTTGTAAAAGAAATCATCTTGAATTAAGGAGCTCTAGGGCTCCTATCCTTTATATTTTAGGCTAGATAAAATACAGTACGCCTTAACTCTTTGACTTAACGGACTTACTCAACCGTTATATAACCCAATACTTACAAGGAACAGCAACGTTTTGGACGACATCTCTACGGGTATCTTGTTTGCGCTACTCGCGTGTCTTATCGTCATATCAGGTTACTTTTCCGGTTCAGAAACAGGGATGATGTCTCTGAATCGTTATCGCTTAAAACACTTAGCCAAAAACGGGCATAAGGGTGCTAAGCGAGTCGAAAGACTATTAGACCGTCCAGATCGTTTGATTGGTCTTATTCTTATCGGCAACAACCTCGTTAATATTCTCGCGTCTGCTATCGCGACCATTATTGGTATGCGTTTGTATGGTGATTTAGGTGTCGCTATCGCAACCGGTGCACTAACTATGGTTGTATTGGTTTTTGCCGAGGTTACCCCTAAAACAATTGCAGCGCTTTACCCTGAACGTGTGTCCTACGCGAGCAGTATATTATTGACCATACTGATGAAGTTACTGTCGCCTTTAGTGATGCTTGTTAACTTTATTACGAATGGCTTTATCCGCTTACTTGGCGTAAGAGCGGATCACTCAGCAGAAGATCATCTTAGCTCCGATGAGCTGCGTACGGTGGTAAATGAAGCAGGCGGTTTGATTCCTCGCCGACACCAAGACATGCTGGTGTCGATTTTGGATCTTGAGCACGTCACCGTGAACGACATTATGGTCCCACGCAATGAAATTACTGGTATCGATATTAACGACGACTGGAAATCCATTGTTCGTCAGCTAACCCACTCACCACATGGACGCATAGTTTTCTATCGTGACCAAATTGATGAAGTGGTTGGTATGCTGCGCTTGCGCGAGGCTTATCGTCTGATGTTGGAAAAGAACGAATTCAACAAAGAAACGCTATTACGTGCTGCTGATGAGGTCTATTACATCCCAGAAGGCACACCACTGAACGTGCAAATGTTGAAATTCCAACGTAACAAGCAACGTATCGGTCTGATCGTGGATGAGTACGGTGATATCATCGGTCTAATCACTCTTGAAGATATTCTGGAAGAGATCATTGGTGAGTTCACGACGTCAATTTCTCCAAGCCTCTCTGATGAAATCAGTCCTCAAGGTGACGGAAGCTTTCTTATTGAAGGCAGCACCAATATTCGAGATATTAACAAAGGCCTGAAATGGGATTTACCAACGGATGGCCCAAGAACGTTAAACGGTCTTATTTTGGAGCACCTGGAAGATATTCCAGAGAGCCATTTAAGCGTGAGAGTAGCGGGTCATCCAATGGAGCTTGTTGAGATTGAAGAAAACCGCATCAAGCTCGTTCGTGTTTATCCGAAGAAGAAAAAATCGACATCCAAATAACCAAAAGAAAAGCCTGACTCATGTCAGGCTTTTTTACTTATTGGGGCAATATGCTTCTTAATAAGCACCTAGTCGATGCGCAACTCTTTTAACATCGGCTCAGGCAAAGCAAGTTCATCATTTTTGTTCACCGAAACACCAGCATCCAAAATGTTCTTTGCGATCTGTTGTGCTTCTTTTAAAGAGTGCATTGCTGCCGTGCCGCATTGGTATTCGTTAAGTTCAGGGATCTTATTCTGACTTTCTACCTTCAGCACATCTTCCATTGCTGCAATCCAAGCATCTGCGACTTGCTGCTCTGATGGTGTGCCAATCAGGCTCATATAAAAACCTGTGCGGCAACCCATAGGCGAAATATCGATGATCTCAACAGAATCACCGTTTAGGTGATTACGCATAAAGCCTGCATAAAGGTGCTCTAGGGTGTGAATACCTTTTTCAGAAAGAATGTCTTTGTTTGGCGCAGTAAAGCGTAAATCGAAAACAGTAATCGTATCCCCTTTTGGGGTCTGCATGGTTTTCGCCACTCGTACAGCGGGTGCGTTCATACGAGTGTGGTCCACGGTAAAACTATCGAGTAAAGGCATTACATCTCTCCTGATTGTAACTCCAGTACCTTTCGGTAATGGATAAATGTCATTCATCCCTACAGCACATGAACTGACTGTGGGCTAAAAGAACCAGCTGCTGTTGTCTTCTAATTCCTGACGACATTGCTTCAGCTGCCAGCCATAAGTTTTCGCTGTTTGTTCAACACGTCGAGCGACTTTGATTAAACTAGGTTTTCGATTATAAGTGCCTCGCTTATACCCACCTCGCCCTTCATGATAAGCCAGATACTGGTTATAGGGATCCCATAATGAAATCCCTAGCTGACGCCGTGTTTCATGAGTGTACCAACCGACAAACATCATAGAATCATCGAAGTTGGTACGAGAGCCACCCTGACCTGTCGCATCTTGGAAGTCTTCCCAAGCAGGGTCTTGAGCTTGAGCGTAACCATACGCACTGCTGACTCGTCCCCAAGGAATAAACCCTAGCAAATAATCTTTAGGTGGTTTTGCATCGTGCCGAAAGCTGCTTTCTTGTTTAATGATGGCCATAGCGACATGAATAGGGGTACCCCATTCATCTTCCATATCTTTGGCATCATCGTACCAACCGGATTTCTCTCGGAATATCTCGCATAAGTTATTCTGCTGCTTTGGCGGTGCCGTAGCACAACCTGCAAGTAACACGCTTCCAAGTACCGCTACTACTGACGACTTAATGTTCAACCGCACCAATCCTTAGTTAGTCATTACTGCTTCAGGTAAGCAAAGTAATCTTCCAAAAAATCATCAAAAGAAAGCGTATCACTCTGCTCTGCTTGCTTTTGTTTTTCCACGGACGACGCTACTTCCGTTTCCATCGTATCTTGTGAGTAGTACTGATAACCGTGAGCTAGGTTTTCATCACGGTACTTCATACCAAGAGTACAACCAACTTTACCTAGCCCACCCAGCTCTTTCGTTAGCTCTAATAGTTGACCAGAGATCGTTAGTTCTGGGTTATCAATCCATGTCTCGAGTTGATTACACACATCTTGGTATGCACTGCCACCAGCGGTCATATCCATTTGCTGTGCTATTTGACGTAACTCGACGAAAACTCGGTGTGCCCAATCTTGTAGAGATAGACGCTCACCTTGGCAGCCAATTTGCAGCATTAGACCTTTTTCACGGCCAGAAACAATGACTTTATTCCAGTTATCGCGCCAACACTCTAATTCACAGTTATCCATAGGGTCTGAGTCTGACAAGGCCGCCCAGGTAAGGAAGAGATCCAAGAATCGTACTTGCTCTTCATTTAAGCCCACTGCGCTGAATGGGTTAACATCTAGAGAACGAACTTCAATGTATTCGACACCACCGCGTCGTAACGCATCTGAAGGCTTCTCACCACTTTTCGATACACGTTTTGGACGAATCGGAGCGTACAGTTCATTCTCAATTTGTAAGATATTGGAATTAAGCTGGCGGTATTCACCATCCACTTTTACCCCAATTTTCGCAAACTCTTCTGATGGGTGGCGAATCGCATCACTCAAACCATCGAGGTATTGGTCAATGCTGTTAAAACCAATTTTCAGCACACTTTGAGCACTATTGGTATAGCCAAGATCGCTCAAACGCAAAGACGTCGACTTCGGCAAATATAATGTCCCGCCAATCTTCTCGAATGGCAGATCGGTTTCACGACCTTGAATAAAAGAGCCACACAACGCTGGTGATGCACCAAAGAAGTAGGGAATCATCCAGCCAAAGCGGTAGTAATTACGGATCAACGCAAAGTACGCATCAGACTTAGCATCTTGGCGGGCTTGTTCATCTTGCTCGCCATAGAGCGCATCCCAAAATGTTTCAGGAAATGAGAAGTTAAAATGGACACCTGAAATTATTTGCATCAGGCTGCCATAGCGACGCTTTAGACCTTCTCGGTACAGCGTTTTCATTTTCGCTGCATTCGAAGAGCCATACTGGGCTAACTGAATATCATCCTCTGAGCCGACGTAGCAAGGCATTGATAGTGGCCACATTTTCTCTTCACCCATTTTGGTTTGAGTGAAATGATGGATATCTTTCAGCTGTGCCATCAGTTCTGGAATTTCATGTGACACAGGCGTAATGAACTCTAACAATGATTCCGAAAAATCCGTTGTGATCCATTGATTTGTGAACGCAGAGCCTAACCCTTCAGGATGAGGAGTTGTAGCTAGATGTCCATCCTGACGATAGCGCAAAGTTTCTCGCTCAACACCGCGTCCAAACTGCTTAAATACTTCGGGGTTTGATGCAACTTTTTTTAGTCGCGCAGCAAAATCAGTCAAAATGAGGTTCGCTTATATTGGGAGCAGGACACTTGTTACATAACACAAGTGTAAGCTAAGTTATTGATAGTTAATGCATCTAGATAAATAACCCACGAAAAGTTGCTTATCTAGATGAATAGCGGAGAAACGTTTCTCCGCTATTAAATGTGTACTCTATCGAATGATTTCAAGCTCTTCTACGTCTTTCCCCAACTTTTCTAATTGAGGACGCAACGATTTAGCATCACCAACGACGATAATTTGATAGTCATTTGGATCAAACCATTTCTGAGCCAGCGCATTCAACGTCTGCTTATCGACTTTTTCTACGATAGCGTTTCTTTGCTGCAAGTAATCATGATCGAGGTTGTACTTAAGAATATCACTGATGAGCTCCGCTTTTTGTGTTGGCGTTTCATATTTCAGTGCATCTTTTTGACCGACCGCTTGACGCATAAATTTCATCTCTTCATCAGTAATACCTGACTGCGAGTATTCATTTAGCTCATTTTCCATCTCAATGATCGAAGCAACCGTTGCATCCGCTCGTACTTGCGCGGTGAAAACCACCGAGCCTGTTTCTGGATTACCAGAGAAGTAGCCGTAAGCACCGTATGTGTAACCCTTGTCTTCACGTAGATTTTGGTTAATGCGGCTATTGAAGTTCCCAGCTAAGTTGAAGTTTGCCAGTTGGCTTAGGTAAAAATCGCCCGTTGCGTCGTAAGGCATACCTTGACGAACCATCATGACCACACTTTGCGGCGCTCCTGGTTTATCAACAAGATGGATCTTTTGCTCACCTAATGCAGCAATGCTTTGCGGTGCATACAATGGCGCAGCTTCATCTTGCCAGTTTTTCCAGAACGTCAGTTGCTGCTCAATTTCCTGTTTATTGATGTCACCAACAACGACGATTTGCGCACTTTGTGGCGTGTAATGCTTCGAGTAGAATTCACGGACATCATCCAACGTTAATGCACTGACACCTGCTTGCGTGCCGTCTTTTGGTCGAGCAAAAACCGAATCCCCATAGAGCACCTGGCGACTCGCTTGTGACGCCATCCAACTTGGATTTTGGTGCTCATATACCAGGCCTTCTAGCGCTTGCATTTTTACACGCTCGAAATCATCTTGATTAAATGCAGGAGACAGCAACATCTCTTCGACAATTTTTAACGTCGGCTCTAAGTTCTTTTCTAGAGCAGAAACACTGATGTTTGTTGTATAACCTGTGGCATTAACAGAGATAACACTACCCAGTTTATCAAGCTCAGCTTGAATCTCTTCGACACTGCGTTTCGTTGTGCCTTCTTGCAACATCGCAGCGGTCAATTGGGCAAGACCTTCTTTACCCTTTTCAACAAAACGTGTCCCGGCAGGTAGACTAAATTGCATCATCACCGTCGGCGTTTCATCGCTAACTGCACCAAGCAGCTCTGAGCCATTCTTGAAATGTAACTCGTACAGCTCTGGCATCGTCGCTTTCACTGGTTCTCCTACTGGCGGTTGCACTGAGCGATCGAAGTTATCGGTCGCACGACGATACGCCAATTGGTCATCGGAAATCTTCTCATATTCTGGCAACGTACGCTTTGGTGTCACAAAGGTCGCAGGTTTTACGACAAGGTCTGTTTTTCCTTTTGGGACCACGCTTAGGGTCACTTTGTTCTTACCTTGGATAAAGTCCGTATACGCTTTTTCTACCGAAGTCGGCGTAACTGCACGGATTTGTTCAAGCTGTTGCTCAAGACGATCAGGATCGCCGAAAAATGTCTCGTTGGAAGCCAACTGAGTCACTTTACCTTTAACGCTTTCTAGCGCAAAAATAGCATCCGCTTCCGCTTTACCCTTCAACTGCTCAAGGCGATCTTCTGTCACGCCTTTTTCCGCAAACTGATTCAGTGATTGTAAAAGCTCGTCGTACAGTTTTGATAGGTCGCCTTTGTCTCCAGAATCACCCATTGCGTAAACGTAAAAGTTACACGCCAGTTCAGCACAGTCATGGAATGAACCAGCATCGACCGCTTTTTGAGTCTTCACTAGGTCTTGATAGAGCACGCTGTTGGTACCGCCACCCAATACTTCTGATAACGTGTCGAGAGACGCTTGGCTTTCTTCGCCGTTGTAGGTTGTTGGCCACGCGATCATCACCATAGGTTGTTGAATACGATCTTCTAGCGTGATGTATTTGTCTTCTTGCAGTTTTGCAGGTTGTTTCGGCGCATTTTCAACCTCAGGACCACGAGGAATCGAACCGAAGTACTTATTTACCCACTCTAGAGTTTGTTCAACGTCTAAGTCACCACCGATCGTGATAGTCGCATTGTTTGGGCCATACCAACGCAAGAAAAACGCTTTGAGGTCGTTCACATCAACACGATCAAGATCTTCAACATAACCAATGGTTTGCCACGAATACGGATGACCTTCAGGATATAGCGCTTCGGACATGCGCTCCCAAATCAAGCCATAAGGACGATTATCGTAACGCTGAGCTCGCTCATTTTTTACAGTCGAACGCTGAATTTCAAATTTGCGTTGAGAAACCGCATCCAGCAAAAAGCCCATACGGTCAGACTCTAACCACAGCATTTTCTCGAGCTGGTTAGCAGGGACAGTTTCAAAGTAGTTAGTACGATCGCGGTTTGTTGTACCATTTAACGTGCCGCCAGCCTCTGTGATGATTCTGAAGTGCTCTTGGTCACCAACGTTCTCTGAGCCTTGGAACATCATGTGCTCAAAGAAATGCGCAAAACCAGACTTACCCACTTCTTCACGAGCTGAACCAACATGGTAAGTCACATCCACATGGACCAATGGGTCAGAATCTTCAGGAGCTAAGATCACCGTTAAACCATTATCGAGTTTATACTTTTGGTATGGAATCTTAACTTTGCCTTCTTCAGCTTTCGATGACTCAACGAAAGTTACCCCTTTCGGCAGTGATGAAACTGGCGTATTTGATGCACAGCCCGTGATCACCAACAGTGAACACGCGCCAACCCAAAACATCTTCATGTACTTTCCTTAAAATAATCCGAGATAGATGGCCGCAAGTAAGCTATACCTAGCAGCCTTTCCTAAAAATATTAAAATCACGCAAGGCAGAAACTTCATTCTTAGCCACCCTGCGGCTAAACACAGCGGGTCTCCTATTACAGGTAACCAGCTAAAAAATAATCCCCAATAGCCATACTTAGAGAGCCACTTTGATGCGGTATGACCGTGCTTTTCCTCTTGTGCTTTGTTGGGAATCCACAAGCCAAGCCAATAATTTGTTAAGCCACCAAGTGTATTACCGATAGTAGCGACCATAACAATTGAAGAAACGGAGTATTGATTTAATGAGAGAGTGGCAACCAAGCCCGCCTCAGAACCACCAGGCAACAACGTGGCACTGAGAAAACCGGTCATGAAAAGCACCCATAATGCTGAATCTGAAAACCAAAGCGCTAAACTTTCAAAACTCGTGTTAAATGCTTCTAGCATGTCATATCAAGCAACACCTTGCCTCTGGTTCTTCCTGATTCGACCTGCTGGTGAGCACCAATGACATCACTCATAGGATAAACCTGTTGAATTTCAGTCTTCAGTAAGCCAACGCCCACCATGTACAACAAGGTATCTAACTGCGCAGGGTGTGGTTCAACCAACATACCACTAGCCTCAAAGCCTAGGAGTTTGGCTTTTTCACAAATCAGCTCAGCAGTTATGGTTGGAACGGTGATGACTCTCGCATTGTCTTTCAGGCATTTAAGCGCATCTAACGCAGCATCTCCGCCTACTAAATCAATCAAAACATCAACATCTTCAACACGTTCTGACACTGGTGCAAATTGATAGTTCACTGCATGAGCACCGAGCGTTGCAAGGTAATCTAAATTTCGTTCACTGCAGGTTGTAAAGACTTCCGCTTTCGTCGCGATCGCAATTTGTACCGCGAGGTGTCCAACACCACCGGCACCAGCAAGGATAAGTACGCGATCGTTTTCATTCACATTAGCCTTACTGAGAGCTTGTGCCGCAGTTTGTCCCGCCAACGGTAATGCAGCAGCTGCCTCCAAAGTTACGGAGCTAGGAACATGACTTAACTCAGTTTCTGGAACACATATGTATTGGCTGTAACCACCGCCTCGAACTGGGAAACCAATAAATCCAGCCACCTCATCACCTTCATTAAAACGTGATGCCCCCTCTCCACAAGACATCACTTTTCCTGAGATGTCGTAACCTGGCACCCAAGGTAAATTATCCTTATTCTGCGCTGCCGCCCAACCGAGCCCAGCTCGAGTTTTGACATCAATAGGATTTACGCCTGAAAAAGCGACTTTTACTAAGACTTCACCAGGCTGTGGTGATGGTGTAGAAGCATGTTGAATCGCGAGTACGTTGGCATCACCAAACTCAGTGATAACGATCTGTTTGTGTTCCATAAACCATTCCCTGCAAGAAAACAAAAAGGGATGCGAAAGCATCCCTTTGACTATAAACCATTTTGTTAACCTAAGTTAATCGTGATTTTGTAAATTGGTTGATCATTCCATTTTCAATAATGTCTAACCAACAAGTGCTAACAATATACCAGCCGCAACGGCTGAACCCAGGACACCAGCAACGTTTGGTCCCATCGCATGCATTAACAAGAAGTTTTGCGGGTTAGCTTGTAAACCAACTTTGTTTACGACTCGCGCGGCCATTGGTACCGCAGAAACGCCAGCCGCACCAATAAGTGGGTTGATGTCTTCTTTCGAGAACTTGTTAAGCAGTTTCGCCATCAGGACGCCCGCACCAGTACCGATACTAAATGCAACTGCGCCTAACCCCAAGATACCTAACGTTTCTAGGTTCAAGAACTGCTCAGCTTGCAGCTTAGAACCAACACCAAGACCTAAAAAGATAGTCACTATGTTGATCAATTCATTTTGAGCAGTTTTCGATAAACGATCGACCACACCAGCTTCACGCATCAAGTTACCCAAACAGAACATACCAACCAATGGCGTAGCTGAAGGTAAGAACAGAATCGTCATCAGTAATACAGCAAGCGGGAAGATGACTTTCTCCCATTTACCAACATGACGAAGCTGAGCCATCTTGATTTGACGCTCTTCCTTGGTTGTCAGTGCTTTCATGATTGGTGGCTGGATGATCGGCACCAATGCCATATAGCTGTATGCCGCGACTGCAATCGCACCTAGCAGATCTGGAGAGAGCTTACTCGCTAAGAAAATCGCTGTTGGCCCATCAGCACCACCGATGATCGCGATAGACGATGCATCCGCCATGGAAAACTCCATGCCAGGTACATAGTTGAGTAAAATAGCGCCAAACAGTGTTGCAAAAATACCAAACTGCGCAGCCGCACCTAACCACAACGTTTTTGGGTTTGCGATCAAAGCACCAAAGTCGGTCATCGCGCCCACACCCATGAAGATCAATAGCGGGAACACACCCGATTCAATCCCAATGTAGTAAACGTAGTAGAGCAAGCCACCAGGCTCAGTAAAGCCAGCATTTGGAATATTCGCCAAAATAGCACCGAAACCAATCGGCAATAACAGTAAAGGTTCAAATCCTTTTTTAATTGCCAAAAACAGCAAGGTACAACCAACCAGCATCATACAGATTTGGCCGAACTCGAAGTTAGCGATCCCTGTTTCTGCCCAAAGGGTTAACAATCCGTCCATGATACTCCCTTACGCCAGGCTCAACAGAGGCGCACCTACTGTGACAGCATCGCCTTCTTTAACGTTCAGCTCTTGAACCACACCACCACGCGCCGCTCGTACTTCAGTTTCCATTTTCATCGCTTCAAGGATGAGCAATACATCGCCTTCAGCTACCTCAGCACCAGGTTGAACATTCACTTTGAAGATGTTACCTGCAAGAGGAGCAGGTACCGCTTCTGCTGAAGCATTAGAAGGTGCGCTAGGTGTAGCCGATTTTGCCGGTGCATTAGAAGGAGCAACAGATGTCAGTTCACCTTGAGGGCCAACTTCCACCTCATACACCTGCCCGTCAACACGTACACTATAAGTTTCTACACCACCAGTTGCTGGTTGAGCTACAGGTACAGCAGGCTTCGCAGCTTCTAGCGTTGGTGCAGGCTCAAATGCTTCTGGGTTTTCACGATTCTTAAGGAACTTAAGCCCAACTTGAGGGAAAAGTGCATAAGTGAGTACGTCATCAACACGCTCACTTGCTAGCTTAATGCCTTCTGATTTCGCTTTCTCCATCAGATCAACCGTAAGCGTCTCCATTTCAGGCTCAAGTAAATCGGCAGGACGACAGGTAATTGGCTCTTTACCATCAAGCACTTTCGCTTGCAGTTCTGCATTTAACTCGGCTGGCGCTTGACCGTACTCACCTTTCAATAGGCCAGCGGTTTCCTTGGTAATACTCTTGTAGCGCTCGCCAGTAAGAACGTTAATCACCGCTTGCGTACCGACGATCTGTGAAGTTGGAGTCACCAATGGAATGAAACCAAGATCTTCACGTACACGAGGGATCTCTTCTAATACTTCATCAATGCGATCCGCAGCACCCTGCTCTTTCAACTGGCCTTCCATATTGGTCAGCATACCACCAGGCACTTGAGCAATCAGGATGCGTGAATCGACTCCTTTTAACTGGCCTTCCCACTTCGCATACTTCTTACGTACCTCACGGAAATATGCGGCGATAGATTCCAGTTGCTCGAGTTTCAAATTGGTATCTCGCTCGGTGCCTTCTAGCATAGCGACTACCGTTTCAGTCGGTGTATGACCGTAAGTACAACTCATTGAAGAAATCGCAGTATCGAGAATATCAATACCGGCTTCTACTGCTTTTACCGCTGTTGCTGTAGACAGCCCCGTTGTTGCATGACAATGAAGTGCCAATGGCACATCACAAGACGCTTTGATACGCGTGATAAGCTCTTCCGCTTCATAAGGCTTAAGTAAGCCAGACATATCTTTAATACACAGCGAGTGACAACCTAAATCCTCTAGGCGTTTTGCCAAGTCAACCCAAGTGTCTGCGTTATGCACTGGGCTCGTAGTGTAAGACAACGTACCTTGAGCATGCGCACCAACATCAACCGTTGCTTTAACGGCTTTCTGGAAGTTTCGCACGTCATTCATTGCATCAAAAATACGGAATACATCCATGCCGTTAGCATGCGCGCGTTCAACAAACTTCTCTACTACGTCGTCGGCATAATGGCGGTATCCTAAAAGGTTTTGACCACGCAGTAGCATTTGCATTGGTGTATTAGGCATCGCTTTTTTTAGTTCACGTAAACGCTCCCAAGGGTCTTCTCCTAAGAATCGAATACAAGAATCAAATGTTGCACCGCCCCAAGTCTCTAGAGACCAGTAACCAACCTTATCCAACTCAGCTGCGATAGGCAGCATATCCTCAATACGCATACGCGTAGCAAATAGTGATTGATGGGCATCACGAAGGACCACATCAGTAATAGCTAGTGGTTTAGACATGCTCTTAAACTCCTTTTTAATCCTAGTTCGGCTACTTCGCGAATGAGGCGCGATGTTTATGAATCGCAGCCGAGATCGCCGCCACTACTTGTGGACTAACAGCTGAAGAGGTTGATTGAATATTAGTGTTTGTTTTTGGTGCTGCGATCGGCTCTGGTACTTCTTCTGGTACCAATTTCGACATTAACCGAACGAGATAAACAAGAATAGTGAGGAAAATAAATACGACCGCCATCCCCGTTAGCATCAGGGTGGCCGCATCTACTAGCAGGCTTCCTATATTAGTCATGTTGCTTCCTTTCTTTGTCATCCTGACAACGTGCAGGACTTTAATAGTGTCAAATCCCGACCCATGGATTATCTCGATTGGTTAAATTTTGTCAATTTTGTTTAAGGAAGGTTTGTAGTAATCCTGATAAATGATTATTTATTCACTACCCAGATCACAGTTCATGACAAAATAATCACTTCAAATCGCTATCACCTTACGAACAGAGTAAAGGAGGACATAAATAAAAACTGCGATTTAGATTTCAAAATCAAATCGGGACTCACGCAGTAAAAACCAACAAAAACAAAAAGATGAACAAGATTAACAATAAACAAACAAATAACAAACAAAGTGACTACATGAGAGTGATTGAAATGAAAAATGGAAGTCAGTGTATAGGAGGGATAATCAGGATGATTTCACACGATGCGACAGAAGCTTGATAGCAAATTGCTTAGATACGCACATATTCGCTTTTAAAAAAGAGGAACATAGGCTCTAGTGATCCTACGCCATATTTCAGATGTCTAGATACAAAAAAGCCTCGCAATTGCGAGGCTGTTTCAATGAGTGGCGCGTCCTGGAGGATTCGAACCTCCGACCGCCTGGTTCGTAGCCAGGTACTCTATCCAGCTGAGCTAAGGAC
>NZ_JAWPOL010000007.1:90715-173351 GCF_033391095.1 Vibrio sp. Vb0667
GCGTCCTGGAGGATTCGAACCTCCGACCGCCTGGTTCGTAGCCAGGTACTCTATCCAGCTGAGCTAAGGACGCGCAGATCTTCTTGCTAAGAAGTTGTGAAGTAAATCACATTCATTTCTTACGAAACAAAAAAAAGGCCATCGGGCCAGTCAATGAATGGCGGTGAAGGAGGGATTCGAACCCTCGATACGGGATAAACCGTATACTCCCTTAGCAGGGGAGCGCCTTCAGCCTCTCGGCCACCTCACCGTTTTCATTGTTATATCTCAAAAGAGATATGGCGCGTCCTGGAGGATTCGAACCTCCGACCGCCTGGTTCGTAGCCAGGTACTCTATCCAGCTGAGCTAAGGACGCACTTTTTGTTGATAAATCAACGTTGCAAGAATGGCGGTGAAGGAGGGATTCGAACCCTCGATACGGGATAAACCGTATACTCCCTTAGCAGGGGAGCGCCTTCAGCCTCTCGGCCACCTCACCGTCTTGCGGAGGCACATATTACGTTTTACCGAAAATATGTCAAACACTTTCTTTGAAAAAATCTACGAAACTGGCTTAACCGTTGCTGATTTAATCAAAGTGACTATTAAACGAACTTTATCACTCTATTATGATGAAAAAAAGAGAGTCTTCTCTGAAAAAAAGACATTTATTTTCAAATAACTTTCTGAAGTTCGAATCAACATTATTGATGAATTCACAGCCATACTCAACACAATAGTTTCTGCAAATTTTCAAAAACAGTAAAAACTAAAAAGGCCAACCCTTCGGTTAGCCTTTTTCATTCAAACTAAGCTCTGTAAACAGGAGCGACTTAGTAGTTACCTGAAGCAACGTTGCCATTGCCTTTTTCAGCTTGAATGCGCATGTAGATTTCTTCACGGTGAACTGAAACCTCTTTCGGAGCGTTAACGCCGATACGCACTTGGTTACCTTTAACACCTAGTACAGTTACAGTCACTTCATCACCAATCATCAGTGTTTCGCCTACGCGGCGAGTCAAAATTAGCATTCTTTGCTCCTTGAGTAATCTCTAAATTTTCTTGCTACAAAGCTATTATCCAACAAAAGTTATATTTTCGTAAACTACCTTGTTAGCGAAAATCAGCCTAAAAAGGCATGTTTTTGTTGAATGTTTAATGCTTCACTAGACGTAATGTAAGCATCATGCAGAATGTTTGCTGCTGTATCCACACATTCGGGTGCTAAAACTAGCATCATAGTGAGTGCATTCGTTGCGCTGAAATTGATCTCAATATCTCGCTTTGCCAACAAATCGCATGCGTGCTCTACCATTCCATTGGCCTCAAGCCCCACTGCGGTCAACAGGCTTACCACTTCACTATTACGGATTTTGTCGCTGAACACCAGATCGAACTTGGCACATGCATCTTGTTTTATCATGATACCTGCCCGTTCTGTTTCCTCGATCACATTCCAAATGTCGATACCCAACATCTGACATTGTTTTGTAGCACTAGATAAATGTTCTTTATCGACTTCGATTATGGCAAGGTCACGTTGAATGGCTATACCAGAGACGGCTTGATTGCCTAACTCCCCCTTTACCAGACTGCCTTCATTAACATCAAATGTCGAAAGCACGCGCAGTGGCACATTATTCTTCCATGCAAATTGCACTGAAGGTAAATGTAATACTTTCGCGCCTCGGCTTGCCATCGCTTCCATGGAAGGAAAATCGATAACCGCCAATTTTCGCGCGTTTTTCACTACACGTGGGTCACAAGTATAAATACCATCAACGTCGGTAAAGATTTGACACTCATCAGCGCGCAATGCGCCTGCCAGTGCCACTGCGCTCGTATCTGAGCCACCTCGACCTAATGTGGTGATATCCCCGTTCTCATTCACACCTTGAAAGCCTGCAACAATCACGATTTGGTCTTGCTCAAGCAATCCCAGAATTGTCTTAGTATCAATGTGTTTAATCGTTGCGTCATTGTGTTGATTATCCGTCACAATATTCGCCTGTGCTCCGGTAAGCGAGCGTGCAGCATGACCCAATTTATTGAGTGTCATTGCTAACAGTGCCATTGACACTTGCTCACCAGCAGAGAGCAAAACATCAAGTTCTCGAGCTGTAGGCACGCTATCTATCTGTTTAGCGAGGTCCATCAGTCTGTTTGTTTCGCCTGACATTGCAGACACGACAACAACAACTTGATTGCCATCATTTTTCGCCTTAATGATGTGTTCAGCAACTTGGTGGATTCTTTCAATTGAACCCACTGAGGTTCCGCCAAACTTTTGCACGATAAGGGGCTTTTTCACCAGTCTTCACCTTCCCAAGACCGAAGTCTCTTTAGAACTGCTTACATCTTCAGTATTTCCTTTTAGAAAAATTATATAAGCAGTAGTTACAACAAAAACCAAATAGCCTAAATGACTCGGTTAACTTTTGGTCAATTAAACCACTTGGCTGCTAAAAAAAATTACGCTCAATCAAAGAAACTTGATTGAGCGTAATTTTAGTAGTTAAAAGCTTATAAGCGCTCTTCTAACCAAGGCTGAACTGTTTTAATTGCCTCTGGTAGTGCGGCTACATCAGTACCACCAGCTTGAGCCATGTCAGGACGACCACCGCCCTTACCACCGACTTGCTCAGCAATCATCTTAACTAGATCACCAGCTTTTACTTTACCAGTTAGATCTTTAGTCACACCAGCAATCAGACCAACCTTGTCACCTGTTACGTTGGCAAGCAGTACGACACCAGACCCCATTTGGTTCTTGATGTCATCAACCATAGTACGTAGGTTCTTGCTGTCAGCGCCTTCAAGAGCTGCGACTAGAACTTTTGTACCATTGACTTCAACCGCTTTGCCCATGATGTTAGCGCTTTCTGCTGCTGCCATCTTATCTTTTAGCTTCTGCACTTCTTTCTCTAGCGCTTTTGCTTTCTGTGCAGATTCTGCCAGTTTCTCTTCATACTTCGCGTTTTGAGCTTCAATCGCGTCTAATGCAGCCTCGCCTGTTACCGCCTCAATACGTCGAATACCTGCAGCAATGCCGCTTTCTGAAGTGATTTTGAATAGGCCAATATCACCTGTGCTTGATGCGTGAATACCACCGCAAAGCTCTGTCGAGAAGTCCCCCATAGACAGTACGCGTACTTCGTCGTCGTACTTCTCGCCGAATAGAGCCATTGCGCCTTTCTTCTTAGCAGACTCAATGTCCATCACGTTGGTTTCAATCGTGTGGTTACGACGAATTTGCGCGTTAACTAGACGCTCAACTTCTTTCAGTTCTGCTGCAGTTACTGCTTCTAGGTGTGAGAAGTCGAAACGTAGGCTGTCAGCTTTCACTAGAGAGCCTTTCTGCGTTACGTGCTCACCAAGAACTTGGCGAAGTGCTGCGTGTAGCAAGTGCGTTGCTGAGTGGTTTAGAGAGATAGCTGCGCGACGCTCTGCGTCAACGATAGTTGCTACTTCGTCGCCTTTCGCTAGAACGCCTTCTGCCATTACACCGTGGTGTGCGATTGCGTTACCTAGCTTTTGAGTGTCTTCAACACAGAATACACCAGCTTCAGTACGGATTTCACCAGCGTCACCACATTGACCACCTGACTCTGCGTAGAATGGTGTCTCACCAAGCACGATGATTGCTTTGTCGCCTGCAGATAGAGATTCTACTTCGTTGCCTTCAACGAACATCGCCGCTACAGAGCTAGAGCCTTTAGTACCTGTGTAACCACAGAATTCTGTTTGCGTATCAACTTTGATTGCTGCGTTGTAGTCAGTACCGAAGTTACCCGCTTCACGCGCACGTTGACGCTGCTCTTCCATCGCTTTCTCGAAACCTTCTTCGTCGATTGCGAACTCACGCTCACGTGCTACGTCGTTAGTTAAGTCAGCTGGGAAGCCGTAAGTATCGTAAAGTTTAAATACGGTTTCGCCGTCTAGTACTTTACCGTCTAGGTTATCTAGTGCTTCGTTTAGAATCGCCATACCGCGCTCAAGTGTACGACCAAAGTTTTCTTCTTCGATACGCAGTACTTTTTCAACCACAGCTTGTTGACGCTTCAGCTCTTCACCAGCCGTACCCATGATGTCAGCTAGAACGCCAACCAACTTGTGGAAGAATGCACCTTGTGCGCCCAGCTTGTTACCGTGACGAACTGCACGACGGATGATACGGCGTAATACGTAACCTCGACCTTCGTTTGAAGGCATAACGCCATCCACGATCAGGAATGAACATGAACGGATGTGGTCAGCGATAACGCGTAGTGATTGGTTTGATAGGTCTTCGTAACCGATCACTTCTGCTGCTGCTTTGATAAGAGCTTGGAATACATCGATTTCGTAGTTTGAGTGAACGCCCTGCATGATTGCAGAGATACGCTCGATACCCATACCAGTATCTACCGATGGTTTTGGTAGCGGTTCCATAGTCCCGTCTGCGTGACGGTTGAACTGCATGAATACGTTGTTCCAGATCTCGATGAAACGGTCACCATCTTCTTCAGGCGTGCCAGGACGGCCACCCCAGATGTGCTCACCGTGATCGTAGAAGATTTCAGTACATGGACCACAAGGGCCAGTGTCGCCCATTTGCCAGAAGTTATCAGACTCGTACGGCTTGCCGCCTTCTTTATCACCAATGCGAACAATACGATCAGCGGGTACGCCAACTTTCTTGTTCCAGATGTCAAACGCTTCGTCATCGGTTTCGTAAACAGTTACCAATAAACGATCCGCTGGCAGTTTAAGAACTTCGGTTAGGAATTCCCAAGCAAAGGAGATCGCATCTTCTTTGAAGTAATCGCCAAAGCTGAAGTTGCCTAACATTTCAAAGAATGTGTGGTGACGAGCAGTAAAGCCAACATTTTCTAGGTCGTTATGTTTACCACCAGCACGTACGCAACGCTGAGCCGTAGTCGCTCGAGTGTAGGCTCGTTTTTCTAAGCCTAAGAAACAATCTTTAAATTGGTTCATACCTGCGTTTGTGAACAGCAGGGTTGGGTCGTTATGTGGAACTAACGATGAACTTTCTACGATTTGGTGTCCTTTGCTCTCAAAGAACTTGAGGAACGCGTTACGAACCTCATCAGTGCTCATGTACATGCAGCTCTTCCTGAAAATAGTCGAGTTAGAATTTTGCCGTATTGTAGATCATGCAAACAGCTGAGACTAGTTTTCTTGAGGAAAAGAGGGAGTAGGAGAAAAAATTTGAAGCAAAACAAAAATCAGTGCGGACGACTGACCGTTAATCTTCGTCCTCAAAGCTCAGCGCGTAGCTGATTTGGTCAAAACTGTAGCCGCGATACTGCAGAAAACGAACTTGTTTTGCGTACTCTTTTTGGTCTTTGGCTTTAATACCTTTGAATTTCTTTTCTGCCGCCTGTTTAGCCAGTTCAAACCAATCTTGCGGCTCTTCAGCCATAGCTTGCTCAATCACCGATTCCGCAACACGCTTCTGGTTTAACTCTTGACGAATTCGACGCTCTCCATGTCCTTTGTATACATGCTGTCTAATTTGACTCTTCGCGTAACGTAAATCATCTAAATAGTTATGGTCTAGGCAAAAATTAATTGCGATGTCGATGTCTGATTCTTCATAGCCCTTCATCGATAATTTTTGGTAAAGCTCATACTGACCATGATCGCGACGGCTAAGCAATTGGATAGCTGCCTCTTTGCTCGATAATGTTGGCGCCTGGCGTTTTTGGTACATGATGATCCTAAAAGTATTTTTGCTGTACAGGCTCTCAATGGCCTTTGTGATAATTCGATTTTTGATTTCAATAGATACAACAAAGCCCCGCATTGCAGGGCTTTGTCATTTATTAATCTATGAAAGATTAAAACTCTTCAGCTTGCTCTGGCGCTTCACCAGCTTCAGGCGCTTCCGCAAGTGCTGGCGCTAGCAACATTTCACGCAGTTTTGTATCGATAGTTTTAGCCACTTCAGGGTGCTCACGCAGGTAGTTACACGCATTCGCTTTACCTTGACCAATCTTATCGCCATTGTAGCTATACCAAGCACCGGCTTTTTCAACTAACTTGTGCTTCACACCTAGATCGACAAGTTCACCTTCGCGGTTAAAGCCTTGGCCGTACATGATTTGTGTGTTTGCTTCTTTAAATGGTGCTGCAATCTTATTCTTAACAACTTTGATGCGCGTTTCGTTACCTACGACTTCGTCACCTTCTTTGATTGCGCCAGTACGACGGATATCTAGACGAACAGAAGCGTAGAACTTAAGTGCGTTACCACCTGTTGTTGTTTCTGGGTTACCAAACATCACACCAATCTTCATACGGATTTGGTTGATGAAGATACACATACAGTTAGACTGCTTTAGGTTACCCGTTAGCTTACGCATTGCTTGAGAAAGCATACGTGCTTGCAGACCCATGTGGCTATCGCCCATTTCGCCTTCGATTTCTGCTTTCGGTGTTAGCGCTGCAACAGAGTCGACAACCATAACATCGATAGCACCAGAACGTGCAAGTGCGTCACAGATCTCTAGCGCTTGCTCACCTGTGTCTGGCTGAGAAACTAGCAATGCATCGATATCTACGCCAAGTTTCTTCGCGTATACAGGATCTAGAGCGTGCTCTGCATCGATAAACGCACACGTTTTGCCTTCACGTTGCGCAGCAGCAATAAGCTCAAGCGTTAATGTTGTTTTACCTGAAGATTCTGGGCCGTAGATTTCTACGATACGACCCATTGGTAGACCACCAGCACCCAAAGCGATATCAAGAGAAAGAGAACCCGTTGAGATGGTTTCTACGTCCATTGCGCGGTTATCACCAAGGCGCATGATAGAGCCTTTACCGAATTGCTTTTCAATTTGACCTAGCGCAGCGGCGAGCGCTTTCTGTTTGTTCTCGTCCATTACTTTCTCCGATTTATTCATCTTCTTTGGGCGACGAATAGTAATTCATTTTTCTTAAGCAGAAGAACTGCTCAGCAATGAAAGTTATTATACTGTTGATTCATACAGTGTCCATACCTGTATGAAAAAAATTTGGCTGACCTAAAGTCGTGATTTGCTCTAGCCCTTATCAATGCTGGGCTAAAACAATTTAAGAAATTCTAGAGTAGATGTTGATACAATTGAGTCAGCGCATGCTCGACCGCTTTTTTGCGAACTTCTGCACGGTCACCAGTAAAATGCATGGTTTCGACTTGCTGCCAACTTTGGTTATCAGCAAAAGCAAAGCAGACCATGCCGACTGGTTTCTCTTCACTGCCACCCCCCGGCCCTGCAATACCACTGATGGACACACCGATGGTCGCATTGGAGTTTTTCATTGCACCCTGTACCATTTCAATCACAACTGGCTCACTCACTGCACCATGCGCTTCTAACGTTGAAGCTTGCACACCAAGCATCTCCATTTTCGCTTCATTACTGTAGGTGACAAACGCACGGTCAAGCCACGCTGAACTACCAGCAATGTCAGTAATGGCGGTTGCAACACCACCACCAGTGCATGATTCTGCGGTCGTTAAAAGATGCCCGTGTTTAGCCAATAATGCGCCTAAATCGGCACTCAATTTTGTTGTTTTTTCCATAGCCAAAATGCCCTTTGTCTCTTTTTACTTGATAGGGATTCACGTATCCTAAGCCGCTACGGAAATAAACAAAAGAACTTACCTGTGAAAGCTGAACAAAAACACACACCGATGATGCAGCAATACCTCAAGCTAAAAGCTGAGAACCCAGAGATTTTGCTGTTCTACCGCATGGGCGATTTCTACGAACTCTTTTACGATGATGCCAAGCGAGCTTCTCAGCTTCTTGATATTTCATTGACCAAACGTGGTGCGTCTGCAGGTGAACCTATCCCAATGGCGGGTGTGCCATTTCACGCCGTAGAGGGCTACCTGGCAAAACTTGTTCAGCTTGGTGAGTCTGTGGCGATCTGTGAACAGATTGGCGATCCGGCCACCAGCAAGGGCCCAGTAGAACGTAAAGTTGTGCGTATCGTTACACCAGGTACTGTGACGGATGAGGCGCTGCTTTCTGAGCGTGTCGATAACTTAATCGCAGCAATTTACCATCACAACGGTAAGTTCGGTTATGCGACGCTGGATGTCACCTCTGGTCGCTTCCAACTGACAGAACCAGAAACTGAAGAAGCGATGACAGCCGAGCTTCAACGTACCGCACCACGTGAGCTACTGTTCCCAGAAGATTTTGAACCTGTACATTTAATGGCGAGCCGCAATGGTAACCGTCGTCGCCCAGTCTGGGAGTTTGAGCTTGATACGGCTAAGCAACAACTCAATCAACAATTTGGCACAAAAGATCTGGTTGGTTTTGGTGTAGAACATGCGTCCTTAGGGTTATGTGCTGCTGGTTGTTTGATCCAGTACGTAAAAGATACTCAACGTACGGCTTTACCTCATATTCGCTCTTTAACGTTTGATCATCAGGATCAATCCGTCATCCTTGATGCTGCTACCCGACGTAATCTGGAAATTACTCAAAATCTAGCAGGCGGAACCGATAACACGCTCGCTGCAGTACTCGACCATTGTGCAACTCCGATGGGCAGCCGAATGCTGAAGCGTTGGTTGCATCAGCCTATGCGTTGCATTGAAACGTTAAACAATCGCCTTGATGCGATTGGTGAGATTAAAGAACAAGCTCTGTTTGCTGATCTTCAACCAACGTTAAAGCAAATTGGTGATATTGAACGTATCTTAGCGCGCCTTGCATTACGCTCTGCTCGCCCTCGCGATATGGCTAGACTTCGCAATGCCATGCAACAGCTACCAGAGCTAGAATCTGTCACCGCTTCTTTGACCCATCCGTACCTAACGAAATTGGCGAAGTATGCAGCTCCGATTGACGAAGTATGTGACCTGTTAGAGCGCGCGATTAAAGAAAATCCGCCGGTTGTTATTCGTGATGGTGGCGTCATCGCTGAAGGCTACAATGCGGAGCTCGATGAATGGCGAAAATTGGCAGACGGTGCAACAGAATATCTTGAGCAGCTTGAGCGAGATGAGCGTGAACGACACGGTATCGATACGCTTAAAGTAGGCTATAACAACGTTCATGGCTTCTTTATCCAAGTGAGCCGTGGCCAGAGCCATTTGGTTCCACCGCATTATGTACGTCGCCAAACACTCAAAAACGCTGAACGCTACATCATCCCAGAGCTTAAGGAACACGAAGACAAAGTACTTAACTCGAAATCTAAAGCGTTAGCACTTGAGAAACAGTTGTGGGAAGAACTGTTTGATCTATTGATGCCAAACCTTGAGAAGCTGCAAAACCTAGCTTCTGCTCTGTCTCAACTGGATGTATTACAAAACCTAGCAGAGCGTGCAGATTCGTTAGATTACTGCCGCCCAACGCTTGTGAAAGACGCAGGAATTCACATTCAAGCTGGTCGTCATCCAGTCGTAGAACAAGTAACAACAGAGCCGTTCATCGCGAACCCAATTGAGCTGAACCCAGCCCGTAAGATGTTGATCATTACCGGTCCAAACATGGGTGGTAAATCAACCTACATGCGTCAAACTGCGCTGATTGCATTGATGGCACATATCGGCTCTTATGTACCGGCAGAATCCGCACAGATTGGTTCTTTAGATCGTATATTTACTCGTATTGGTGCGTCAGATGATCTTGCATCTGGCCGCTCGACCTTCATGGTAGAAATGACCGAAACAGCCAATATTCTTCACAACGCAACTAAGAATAGTTTGGTGCTAATGGATGAAATCGGACGCGGTACTAGTACTTACGACGGTCTGTCTTTAGCTTGGGCAAGTGCGGAATGGCTCGCAACACAAATTGGTGCGATGACCCTATTTGCAACCCACTACTTCGAATTAACAGAGTTACCAAGCCAGCTGCCAAACTTAGCGAACGTTCACTTGGATGCCGTAGAACATGGAGATAGCATTGCCTTTATGCACGCAGTTCAAGAAGGTGCGGCAAGTAAGTCTTACGGTCTGGCTGTTGCGGGCTTAGCAGGCGTACCAAAAACGGTCATCAAAAATGCGCGTAACAAGCTATCTCAGCTAGAGCTACTGGGGCAAAACAGTGACACACCACGTCCAAGTGCAGTAGATGTGGCTAACCAGTTGAGCCTGATTCCAGAGCCTAGCGAGGTCGAACAAGCTCTGTCAGGTATTGACCCTGACGACTTAACGCCACGCCAAGCTCTTGAAGAGCTGTATCGCTTGAAGAAGATGCTGTAAACAGACTCACACCGACGAGCAAAAAAGAAAAAAGGCTATGGGGAACCATAGCCTTTTGTGTATCTAGTGAAATACGGATTATTTAATCGTCTTCTACGTTAAACAAGTTTTCCATATTCAAACCTTGTTTGATTAGGACTTCACGAAGACGACGTAAACCTTCCACTTGTATTTGACGTACTCGCTCACGTGTCAGACCAATCTCTCGACCAACTTCTTCCAGCGTCGAAGGCTCATAGCCTAGTAGGCCGAAGCGTCGTGCAAGCACTTCTTTCTGTTTCGGATTCAACTCTTCTAACCAATGAATCAACGATGATTTGATGTCGTCATCTTGAGTCGAAACTTCTGGATCAGAGTTGTTTGCATCAGGAATAATATCCAGCAGCGCTTTCTCACCGTCACCACCGATTGGCGTGTCGACAGAGCTAATACGCTCATTAAGGCGTAACATTTTGCTTACGTCTTCGACTGGAATATCTAATTGAGCAGCAATTTCTTCTGCGGTCGGTTCGTGATCGAGCTTTTGAGAAAGTTCACGCGCAGTACGCAGATAAATGTTCAGCTCTTTCACTACATGGATAGGTAGACGGATCGTGCGAGTTTGGTTCATCAACGCTCGCTCTATCGTTTGTCGGATCCACCACGTTGCGTAAGTAGAGAAACGGAAACCACGTTCTGGGTCGAATTTTTCGACCGCTCGGATCAAGCCGAGGTTACCTTCTTCAATCAGATCAAGTAGTGCTAGACCACGGTTACTGTATCGACGAGAAATCTTAACAACCAAACGTAGGTTACTTTCGATCATACGTTTGCGTGCCGCTTCGTCGCCACGTAGGGCGCGTCTTGCGTAAAGCACTTCTTCTTCGGCAGTAAGTAAAGGTGAGAAGCCAATTTCGCCCAAATACAACTGAGTTGCATCTAAGCTTTTACTGCTCGCGTCAAATTCTTCACGCGCAGTCGCTTTGCTTTCTGTGGATGATGATCTTTCGAGTTCGTTATCAATGGTCTTCACTGACGCATTGTCAAATGCAAACTCTTCAACTTTGGTTACTGTGTTGCTGATACTCATAACGCCTCCCCCTGGCGAGTTAGCAAGACATGACAACTCAATATGTCGCTAAATGATGTCGCAAGTTGTTTTTCAAAGTTTTAAGGCAAATAGCGTTTTGGATTCACTGATTTACCTTGATAGCGAATTTCAAAGTGTAGTTTGACCGACTTTGCACCTGAACTACCCATGGTGGCGATTTTTTGTCCGCTTTTTACGCTTTGTCCTTCTGTGACCAGCAGTTTGTCATTATGTGCGTATGCGCTTAAATAATTGTCGTTATGCTTTACTATAATTAAGTTGCCATAACCTCGTAGCGCATTGCCTGAATAAACGACTGTGCCGGCTGCGGTTGAAACGATAGGTTGACCACGCTGTCCTGCGATGTCGATACCTTTATTTCCCTGTTCTCCCGCCGAAAAGTTCTTGATTACTCTCCCTTTTGTTGGCCACAACCACTTTGAGACTTTATCACTCTTTGCTGTGGTAGTTGGCGCTTTTTGCTTCACTTTTTGGTTATCTTTTGAACCAACATACTCCTTTGTTTTCGATTGTTCAACCTTCTTTGGAGGCTGTTTTTGTACGACTTTAGGCTTAGTCTCTGTAGGTTTTTGACTAGAGTTTTTACTCGAAGGTTTAGGTTTAGAGGCTGTTGATGTTTTCGTCACTGGAGCTGGGGGTGTCGTAACAACAGGAGCCACAACGGGTTCAACTTTTTGACCATATTTAGGGGCGACATATTTCGGAGCCCAAAGTTTTAGCCTCTGTCCTGGGTAGATAGTGTAAGGCTGAGTTAACTCATTGTAACGAACAAGATCATTTACATCTTTATCTGTGACATAAGCTATGAAGTAAAGTGTATCGCCTTTTTTTACCTCATAATAACTCCCTCTGTAACTCCCTCTTTCAAGGCTTGAATAGTCTTTTTTTAGGCTAGAGACAGGTGCAGGGGAATGCGCTGCACAACCAACTAGTCCTGCAGCAAACACAAAGCTAATACCAATATGACGTAGTAACTTATTCACCTATCCCTAACCCTTAAGCTAAATCACCCGCAACCAGAGGTACGAACCGAACCATTTCTACAACGGTAGAGAGATATTCGTCTCCCTTACGCTCTATTTTTAATAACTGTTGTTCCGTATCTCCAACAGGAATGACCATTTTGCCGCCATCTCTTAATTGTGAGAGAAGAGCTTGGGGAATCACTTCAGCGGCAGCGGTAACAATAATAGCATCGAAAGGACCTCTCGCTTCCCAGCCCTGCCACCCATCAGCATGCTTAGTTGAAACATTGTAAATATCCAATTGCTTCAGGCGACGCTTTGCTTCCCATTGCAACGATTTAATTCGCTCAACGGAGTATACATGATCAACAATTTGCGCCAGTACCGCGGTTTGATAACCCGATCCCGTTCCGATTTCCAGAACACGACTCGCCGGCTCTAGCTCAAGCAACTCGGTCATACGCGCAACGATATAAGGCTGAGAAATAGTTTGTCCCTGACCAATTGGTAACGCATTGTTATCATAGGCTTGGTGCATCATCGCTTGAGAAACAAAGCTTTCTCGTGGCAAGCGTTGGATAGCATCCAGAACTCTTTGGTCTTTGATGCCACTGGAGATAAGAAACGCTATCAACCTGTCAGCATGTGGGTTACTCATTACTTCTCTTCCTTTAACCAACTATCCATAGCACGCAGCGACTCGTGAGCGGTGAGATCAACTTGCAGAGGCGTCATTGAAACTCGGCCATGCTCAATTGCATAAAAGTCCGTGCCCTCTCCTGCATCTTGCTCCTTTCCTGGTGGCCCTAACCAATAAATGTCATGGCCTCTCGGATCTTTCTGCTTGATCATATTCTCTGCGTGATGACGTGCACCTAAACGCGTAACTTCAATTTCACCTAAATTCTCTGATGGTAAGTCAGGCACGTTTACGTTCAGTAGACGATTCGTTGGAATCGGCGACGCTAAATGCTGTTGTACAATTTGACGTGCAATTTTAGCGGCGGATTCGAAATGTCGCTTACCCACTAGAGAAAAAGCCACCGACTGAACGCCAAGGAAATGACCTTCCATGGCTGCTGCTACTGTTCCAGAATAAAGAACATCATCACCCAAATTAGCGCCATGGTTGATTCCTGACAGAACAAGATCAGGCAAATCATCTTTCATTAGCTCATTCAGCGCGAAATGCACACAATCCGTGGGCGTGCCTTGCACTGAGTAGATATTTGGGGCAATTTCAGTCACGCGTAATGGTTGTTCTAATGTGAGTGAATTCGAAGCACCTGAACGATTTCGATCAGGTGCGACAATGGTCACTTCAGCGATATCTCTCAACTCATCAGCGAGGGCATGAATCCCTTGAGCATGAACACCATCATCATTGCTGATTAAGACTCTTAAGGGCTTCGGGTTTCGTGAATCCTGTTCCATTAGTATTCTCTTTCTACTTCAACCTCATTAACTAACTCACGAACAATAGAGGTCGCAAAAGATCCCGCATCCAGTGAGAAAGTCAGCGTAATGTTGTTACCTTCAACCGTCCAAGCTAAATCTTTTGGCTTCAGCGCAATATCGCGACGATCGTGGCGCATGCGATTACCACGAATCAACGCCATGAGGTCAGGCTCTTCGTCTAAAAACGGTTGCTCTAATGCCAGAGCCTCGGCTTGAGTAGGCAGTGCATTATCGCCAGCAAGCGCAGCGGTAATTGCCGCTTCACCTTGTGCAAATTGCACTTGCAAATCAGTGATGTTGTTTGCATCAATCAACTGAGTGCCTGAATTCGTCTGTGCAATGTCACCATCAATGAACTTATCAAACACACAATTCTCTAGACGAGCTGAAACGATGCGGTTGAAAATCCACGAACGAGCCGCTGATAAATACATGCTTCGCTTGTTTTGATTGCGGGTACGAACGTTTTCGCGTCCCCATCGACGTGCTTCTTCAAGGTTGTTGCCATCGTTACCAAAACGCTGACTACCAAAGTAGTTTGGCACGCCAACTTGTTTCACTTTTTCAAGACGTTGCTCTACATCCGCTATATCTGTCACTTCAGACAAAGTAACCACGAACTCGTTCCCTACTAGGTCACCAGGACGCAGTTTTTTATTGTGACGATCTGTTGCAAGGATTTCGATACTTGGGTATTGAGCCAAAAACGCTGAAAAATCTGGCGTTTCACCTTTTGGTAAATGGACACTTAACCACTGTTCCGTCACCGCATGACGGTCTTTAAGACCCGCCCAGCTAACGTCTTTCGACTTAACACCACAGGCTTTTGCTAACTCGTTAGCAACGAAGCTGGTGTTCTCGCCCGTTTTACGGATACGAACCATTAAGTGCTCGCCTTCGCCCGTAAAGGCAAAACCTAAATCTTCGCGAACCTGAAAATGCTCTGGCTGCGCTTTAATTTTTGCCGATGCAACTGGCTTACCCGTTAGGTAAGCCAATGAAGATAAAATGTCTGACATGATGTGTTTCCGCTGATATCACAGCTTAGAGGAGCAAATTGCTAGTTATTGCTTAAACAGAAGTACAACGGCTTCCGTTGCAATGCCTTCTTTGCGTCCAGTAAAACCGAGACGTTCTGTCGTCGTCGCTTTTACGTTGATGTTACTAATGTCGGTTTCTAGATCTTCGGCAATTGCCGCACACATTGCGTCAATGTGTGGTGCCATTTTAGGCGCTTGTGCCATGATGGTTACATCAGCATTGCCAAGGCGGTAGCCTTGCTCTTTGACTCGACGGTAAACGTCTTTCAGTAGTTCACGACTGTTTGCGCCTTTCCATTTATCATCCGTATCTGGGAAATGACGGCCAATATCGCCGGCAGCAATCGCGCCCAGCAGAGCATCCGTTAACGCATGCAACGCTACATCGCCGTCTGAGTGTGCAATCAAACCTTGCTCATAAGGGATTGCTACACCACCAATAATGACTGGGCCTTCACCACCGAATTTATGTACATCGAAACCATGACCAATTCGAATCATTTTCTATCCTTTCTCTTTATTCGCCGCGCTCACGGCTTAGATAAAACTCGGCTAACGCAAGATCTTCTGGCTGAGTGATTTTTATATTGTTCGCATTCCCTTGAACTAAGGCTGGCTTCTCGCCTAGCCATTCCAAAGCCGAGGCTTCATCGGTAATGGTTACACCCTGTTCTAATGCGTCAGCCAGTGCTTGAGTAAGCTGCTGAGTTTTAAACATTTGTGGAGTCAGTGCATGCCACAATGCTTCTCTATCTACCGTATGATCGATATCTTGTACTGCGTTTGCTCGCTTCATTGTATCTCTCACAGGAGATGCGAGAATGCCACCCGTTGAGTGAGCGCAGCAAACATCAATCAAACGGTCAATGTCGGATGTTAATACACATGGCCTTGCAGCGTCGTGAACTAATACCCACTCGCTTTCCAGATGCTCATTGACATAGTTTAGCCCTGATAACACAGAGTCTGCTCTTTCTTTACCACCAGCTACACGAATCACATCTGGGCGCTTAGCAATGGACAATTCTGGGTAATATGGGTCGCCGTCAGTAATGGCAACGACAACCTTAGAAATATTTGGGTGAGAAAGCAGTTTCTCTACGGTATGTTCCAGTACCGCCTTACCTTCGATCAATAAATATTGCTTAGGGCGATCTGCCTTCATTCTGCTACCCACACCAGCAGCAGGCACAATTGCGATATGCGATGAGTTCATATCCAACATTTTAATGGTTTTCCTCACCTATAATGCGGTAAAAAGTCTCGCCATCTTTAACTAAACCGAGCTCATGACGCGCACGTTCTTCAATCGCATCAAGACCTTGCCTTAAATCATCAATCTCAGCGAACATTTCATTGTTGCGAGCTTGTAGCTTGCTGTTCACTTGTTGCTGAACTTCAATTTCATCTTTTACTGTGTAGTAGTCAGACACTCCGTTTTTACCAAACCATAGAGTGTATTGAAGCAAGCCAAACAGTAGCGTAAGGGCTATAACAAAGATTCGCATATCGCTGCTAACATTCTGTACCGGAAGGAATTAGATAAGGTGACATATATAGCATAAATGCGAGGTTGCCTCTAGGGGAGAAAGGGAGACTCACACGCTCCTTACAAGAAATAAGCAGCAAAATGAAACAAGCTCATAGGAAGCGCTCCTTACCCATGACCAAAGTAAGAGCCAAAAATACAAACCTATAAATACAAAAAAACCGCCGTAGCGATGGTTTCAAAAAGCTATTTAGCGAAACTTTACTCAATAAGAATTAAGCTTGACCTTTAACTTCTTTAAGATCGCTTACTTGAAACATGGACTTAGCGCTTCCGTTATATAAAAAAACACCCCGCCAAAGCAGGGTGTTTTAAAAGCTTTAAGTTAAGCAGCTAATTCAGTGAAGAATTAAGCTTGACCTTTAACTTCTTTAAGACCGTTGAAAGGAGCGCGCTCACCTAGAGCTTCCTCGATACGGATTAGCTGGTTGTACTTAGCAACACGGTCAGAACGGCTCATAGAACCAGTTTTGATTTGACCTGCAGCTGTACCTACCGCTAGGTCAGCGATAGTTGCATCTTCAGTTTCGCCAGAACGGTGAGAGATTACTGCTGTGTAACCTGCGTCTTTAGCCATCTTGATTGCAGCTAGAGTCTCAGTTAGAGAACCGATTTGATTGAACTTGATAAGGATAGAGTTAGCTACGCCTTTCTCGATACCTTCAGCAAGGATCTTAGTGTTAGTAACGAATAGATCGTCACCTACTAGTTGAAGCTTGTCACCTAGTAGTTCAGTTTGGTGCTTGAAGCCATCCCAGTCAGACTCGTCTAGACCGTCTTCGATAGAAACGATTGGGAATTGGTTAGCTAGCTCAGCTAGGTAGTGGTTGAACTCTTCAGAAGTGAAAGTTTTACCTTCGCCTTTCATGTTGTAGATGCCAGCTTCTTTGTCGAAGAACTCAGATGCTGCACAGTCCATAGCTAGAGTAACGTCTTTACCTAGTTCGTAACCAGCAGCTGCAACAGCTTCTGCGATAACTTCTAGAGCTTCAGCGTTAGATTTAAGGTTAGGAGCGAAACCACCTTCGTCACCAACTGCAGTGCTGTAGCCTTTAGACTTAAGAACTTTAGCTAGGTTGTGGAATACTTCTGCACCGATACGTAGACCTTCTTTAAGAGTCTTAGCACCAACTGGTTGGATCATGAACTCTTGGATGTCAACGTTGTTGTCTGCGTGCTCACCACCGTTGATGATGTTCATCATTGGTAGAGGCATAGAGAACTGACCTGCAGTGCCGTTTAGCTCAGCGATGTGCTCGTATAGAGGCATGCCTTTCGCTGCAGCAGCAGCTTTAGCGTTTGCTAGAGAAACAGCTAGGATAGCGTTAGCACCGAATTTAGATTTGTTTTCAGTGCCGTCTAGTTCGATCATTACTGCGTCGATTGCAGCTTGGTCTTTAGCGTCTTTGCCAACTAGAGCTTCAGCGATTGGGCCGTTTACAGCTTCAACTGCTTTAAGAACACCTTTACCTAGGAAACGTGCTTTGTCACCGTCACGTAGCTCAAGAGCTTCGCGAGAACCAGTAGATGCGCCAGATGGAGCTGCCGCCATACCTACGAAACCGCCTTCTAGGTGTACTTCAGCTTCTACAGTTGGGTTACCACGTGAGTCGATGATTTCACGACCTAGAACTTTAACGATCTTAGACATTAATGTTTCCTCTCGTTTCAAATATAAATGTCAATCTTAAAGGGCAGCAGCACAACCTTCGCCGCCGCCCGTATCCTTTTACTTCTCGAATTCGCCGCGTGCGTTTTGGCCCGCAGCCTTAACAAAACCTGCAAACAATGGATGTCCATCGCGAGGAGTCGAGGTGAATTCTGGGTGGAACTGAGCCGCTACAAACCATGGGTGAGCTGGGTTCTCAATCATTTCCACTAACTTCTTGTCCGCAGATAGACCTGATACTTTTAGGCCTGCTTTTTCGATTTGCGGACGAAGCACGTTATTCACTTCGTAACGGTGACGGTGACGTTCATGGATCGTCGCGCTACCGTACAGTTCACGAGCTTTAGTCCCTTTCTCTAGGTGACATAGCTGTGAACCAAGACGCATTGTACCGCCTAGGTCAGACTTTTCAGTACGCTCTTCTACGCTACCTGATTCGTCTACCCACTCTGTGATCAAACCTACCACAGGGTACTTCGTCTCTTTGTTAAATTCTGTTGAATGTGCACCTTCCATACCCGCAACGTTACGCGCGTATTCGATTAGTGCAACTTGCATACCCAAACAAATACCTAGGTAAGGCACGTTATTTTCACGTGCATATTGAGCCGCACGGATCTTGCCTTCAATACCACGATCGCCGAAGCCACCTGGTACTAGGATTGCGTCCAAACCTTCTAGAAGTTCAACGCCTTTTGTTTCGATATCTTGTGAGTCTACATACTTAATTGTGACGCTTAGGCGGTTTTTCAAGCCAGCGTGTTTAAGCGCTTCGTTCACAGATTTGTATGCATCTGGTAATTCAATGTATTTACCAACCATACCGATGGTTACTTCACCAGTAGGATTTGCTTCTTCGTAGATAACCTGTTCCCATTCAGAAAGGTCTGCTTCAGGAGCAGTAATACCAAAGCGAGCACACACAAGGTCATCTAGACCTTGAGATTTAATCAACTGAGGGATCTTGTAGATAGAGTCTACATCCTTCATTGAAATTACTGCTTTTTCTGGAACATTACAGAACAGTGCGATTTTTTTACGCTCATTCGCAGGAATAACGCGATCGCTACGGCAAACTAGGATGTCTGGCTGAATACCGATAGATAGAAGTTCTTTTACAGAGTGTTGCGTCGGCTTAGTTTTCACTTCGCCCGCTGCCGCTAGGTAAGGAACAAGTGTTAGGTGCATGAACATTGCGCGCTCACGGCCTAGCTCAACAGCTAGCTGACGAATCGCTTCCATAAATGGTAGTGATTCGATATCACCAACAGTACCGCCAACTTCAACGATAGCCACATCATGGCCTTCAGAACCTGCAATAACGCGATCTTTGATTGCGTTAGTGATATGAGGGATAACTTGAATAGTTGCGCCTAGGTAGTCACCACGACGTTCTTTACGAAGTACGTCGGCATAAACACGACCTGCAGTGAAGTTGTTACGCTTGGTCATCTTGGTACGGATGAAACGCTCGTAGTGACCAAGGTCAAGGTCAGTCTCTGCGCCATCTTCTGTAACGAACACTTCACCATGCTGAGTAGGGCTCATTGTGCCCGGGTCAACGTTGATGTAAGGGTCAAGCTTCATCATAGTCACTTTAAGACCACGAGCTTCTAGAATAGCCGCAAGAGATGCTGCTGCAATACCTTTACCTAGAGAGGATACAACCCCGCCAGTAACAAAAATGTAATTTGTCGTCATGTTTAACCTGAAATTGGTTGAATGAGGGAAATGGAGTGCTTCTGGACGGGAGATAAATATACCAGAAGCTCCTTACCGCCACAACGTGAAATCTATCACACCGTAATTTTTTATTTTTTGCTTCAAATCAAAGTGAGCAAAGACAAACCAAAGTCCGTTTTCGTGTAACCAAACAAGCTGACCTTATATTATGTATTCTGCCAGTTTACCTCTGCCTCGATTCTTCTTGTTTTACTTCATCCCAAAAATGGTCGAGTTCTGATAAAGAACAATCTGTAAGTACTTTGCCTAACTGCTGGACCTTGCCTTCAACTTGTTTAAAACGTCGCGCAAACTTTACGTTTGCTTTTCCTAGCGCGACTTCTGGGTTTTTATCAAGGTGGCGAGCCAAATTGACAGTCGCAAATAGCAAATCACCGAGTTCCAACTCAACTTTCTCTTCATCGGGCTGAACTTGCAGTACCTCTTCCATGACTTCGTCAATTTCTTCTCGTACTTTATCGACAACCGGGCCAAGTGAATCCCAATCAAACCCAAATTTTGCACATTTTTTCTGAATTTTTGTAGCACGAGAAAGTGCCGGTAAAGAGTTTGGTATTGAGTCTAGGATACTTTCTTCCGCTTTGCCTACTAGGGCTTTTTCTTTTGCTTTTTCCGCTTCCCAGTTCGCGTTAATTTCCTCGTCAGATTCAAACTCAACATCTGAAAAAACATGCGGGTGGCGACGAGTCAGTTTTTCGTTCACGGTTTCGACGACATCCGAAAAGTCGAACAGCTCTTGCTCTTTCGCTAGCTGACTGTAAAAAATCACCTGAAACAACAAATCCCCTAGCTCTTCTTTTAGATTGGGCCAATCTCGATTTTGAATCGCGTCCACCACCTCGTAGGTTTCTTCTATTGTATGCGGAACGATGGTGTCAAAGGTTTGTTTTAAGTCCCAAGGGCAACCGTTTTCTGGGTCACGCAACTTCGCCATGATTTGTTCTAATTGTTCAATTGGATGACTCATTTTTTGTTCCTTTAAACCTTTCTACTAAAGAAAAAGGTGAGCGGCCAAAACCACTCACCTTCTACATTATATTTTCTCAGCAGCTTTCACTAAGTAATTGTTACTTTGACAAGGCAACAAGTTTTCGCGACTCCTGAGCATAGCCTACTATGTGATGCCCCTGAGCCGGCACGTCGGAATAAGTGCAGCTAACGCAGATAAAAAGCCAAATATGACGCAAGTGTAACTCTGTAAATAGTTGAAGTTGTAGCTAGGCGACAAACAAACGAGACTCCTGAGCATGGTTCACCATGTGATGGAGCGAGTGCGTGCAGTCAACAACGCTACAACGATAACTATGACGAGAGTTTTAGCCGAGGCGTTTCACCGTCATGACATCCTTGATCTGTTCCACACGTTTCGAAACCCGCGAAAGCACCTCAATATTGGTGACTTCTAGGTCAAAGTCCATGATGGCAAGTTGACGTCTGTAGTCGACTCGGTTCTTCATACTGGTCACTTTGATCTTTTCGTTGGCGAACAGTGTCGTAATGTCTTTGAGTAGACCACCTCGCTCCATCGCTTCAACACGCACGGTGAGGATGTATGACCCCACAAAGCCGCTGCCCCAGACTGTATCGATGATGCGCTCTGGCGCATGATGGCGCAGTTCTTCTAGCTGTTCACAGTCACTACGGTGTACTGAAATCCCACGACCTTGCGTTATGTAACCAGAGATATCGTCACCTGGAATTGGCTGACAGCAACGTGCTAGATGTGTCATTAGGTTATCGACGCCTTCTACTACAACTGCGTCTTTTTTCGGTCGGCTTTGCGCGGGTGATTTATGCTCAGCTTCTTGCAGTTTTTCCAGTGCTTGCTGATCTTCTTCCTCTGCCGTTGGCTTGTTAACTAACGCATTGATATGGTTAATTATTTGGTTGATACGCAAATCACCGCTACCTACACCAACATACAATTCATCTGGTGTTTTGACGTTAAACCGCTTGAGGGCGTAATGCTCTGCATCTTTTAACGTTGCGCCAATTTTGGCTAACTCATGCTCAAGGATTTCACGACCTGCTTCAAGGTTCTTCTCACGGCTTTGTTTTCGGAACCAGGCGTTAATTTTGGCACGCGCACGACCAGAATGAACGAAGCCTAATGATGGGTTTAACCAGTCACGTGATGGGTTAGGTTCTTTCTGAGTGATAATCTCGACTTGGTCACCCATATGTAATTTATGCGTGAACGGCACAATACGACCTCCGACTTTGGCACCGATACAACGGTGTCCCACTTCGGAGTGAATGTGATAGGCAAAATCTAGCGGCGTTGCCCCCATTGGCAAATCGACAACATCACCACGTGGTGTAAAGGCATAAACACGGTCATCAAAGACTTGGCTACGCAGCTCATCGAGCATTTCGCCAGAGTCAGACATTTCTTCTTGCCAATCCAATAGCTTACGCAGCCACGTGATCTTCTCATCATAACCGCTTCGGCTGCTTGCCCCTTCTTTATATTTCCAGTGCGCGGCAACACCCAGCTCCGACTCTTCATGCATTTGCTTGGTACGAATCTGGATCTCGATGGTTTTGCCTTCTGGCCCTAGAATTACTGTATGGATCGATTGATAACCGTTTGGTTTAGGGTTAGCAACGTAGTCATCAAACTCGCTCGGTAGGTGCTTGTATTTGGTGTGAACTACGCCTAAAGCCGCGTAACAATCTTGCAGTTTGTCTGCGATGATACGCACTGCTCGCACATCAAACAGCTCATCAAAGGCCAAACTCTTTTTCTGCATTTTTCGCCAAATGCTGTAGATGTGCTTAGGTCGACCACTCACTTCGGCATTGATGCCCGACACTTCCATTTCGTGCGTGAGGTCTTCAACAAAGTCTTTGATGTACTGTTCACGAACAATGCGTCGCTCAGAAAGCTGTTTGGCAATTTGTTTGTAAGTTTCCGGTTGTTGGTAGCGGAAAGCGTAATCTTCAATTTCCCATTTCAGCTGACCGATGCCTAATCGGTTTGCTAGCGGCGCATAGATGTTGGCACACTCTTTTGCCGCCGCACGTCGAACTTCATCTGGCGCTTTTTTAACTTCAATAAGATTACAAATTCGTTCCGCGAGCTTGATAACTACGCAGCGGAAGTCATCCACCATGGCAAGCAGCATACGGCGTACGTTATCTACCTGAGATGACGCTGCACTGCCTTCCATGTTGACGTTGAGTTGGCCAATAGCAGCCATTTCTTCAACGCCGTCGATTAATTTTATGATTTCTTTGCTGTATTTCTCTTCCAGAATTTCTCTGTTAAAAGCACCACTTGAAACCAAAGGAAACAGTTGAGCAGCCACTAAAGTGGCTTGATCCATAGACAAGGTGATCAAAATTTCGATCATTTCTCGTCCACGCCACAACAACAGCTCCGCTTGCTCGTTATCAGCTAATACCGTCTGGCAATCTCGATATACTTCGATTAAGCGTGAGGCTGTGTTTTTCTCTTGTCCTAGGCTAGCCACCCAGTTTTCGAGTTCAAACTGTTCATCTTGGTTTAAATGCGCGCTTCTTACCGCAACCATCTCATCATCCTAATTATTATATTCGTGTGGTTTGACTAACACCGTCCAGGTTAGTTCTTTTTACCGCGCGTACACGCTGGCTTTATGACCACCCACCACAAATAAGGGGTCAAAGTCCTAAAGTTAGGACTTTTCAAACAATGCCATCGATTCTAGATGACTGGTATGAGGGAACATGTCCAGCATACCTAATTTAGTTAATTTATAGCCTTGCTCTATCAAGCTTTGACTATCCCTAGCAAGGGTAGCAGGATTACAAGAAACATAAACTACACGCTGTGCGCCAAGCTCAGAAACTTGATCGATGATCCCACTCGCTCCCGCGCGTGCCGGGTCTAATAATACTTTATCAAACCGCTCTGCGGCCCAGGCTTGGCCTTCAAAATCTTGCTCAAGGTTAGCGTGATAAAATTGCGCGTTATTGATTTGGTTCAAAGATGCATTGTTTGTGGCTTTTTCTACCATCTCTGCAACACCCTCTACTCCAACCACGTACTTAGCTAATTTCGCAACTGGTAAACTAAAGTTGCCTAAACCACAGAACAAATCTAACACTCGGTCACTCTTTTGTGGGTCTAACCACTCAACCGCTTGTTTGACCATTTGTTGGTTTACACCTTGGTTTACTTGAATAAAGTTATTTGGTGCAAAAGGGATTTTCACTCCAACTTCTTGATAAAAAGGCATATCGCCTTCGATAAGGTCTAATTGTTCTGTCGATGGCATTAAGTACAACGATGCGCCATGACGTTTTGCCAACTCCGTTAGAGATTGAGTTTCACTCGTTGTCAGAGCGCTCAAGTGGCGCAGCGTAATACACGGCCCATTATCACCAAGTACCAGCTCTACATGACCTAATTGTTCCGGCTTTTTGAACGCTTTTAGGGCTGAGTAAATCTCTGGCAGCAAAACATTCAGTTCCGGTGCCAGCACTGGGCAATCGGTCACTTGCGCAATTTGCTTACTCTGCTTTTTACGGAAACCAAAATGTAGCTGACGTGTTTTTTTATCAACAAACAAGCTCACTCTCGCACGGCGACGGTAGGCCTGCGAATATCCCAATAACGGGGCATCTAGTTCAATGTCACTGCCTGAAAATTTTCGCATTAGCTGACGCAACGTTTGCTGTTTGTACGTCAATTGTTGGTCATAATCTAGATGCTGCAAATCACAGCCACCGCACTCATGATAATGTGGGCAAAATGGCTCCACACGAGCTTCACTCGGCTTAAGGATTTTAATCAACTTACCGCGAGCGTATTTGCTCTTTTCTTCCACCAATTGAGTGACCACCTCCTCACCCGGCAGTGCTCCATCAATAAACAATGGCTTCTTTTTGAGGTAAGCAATGCCTGCGCCGTGGTGATCTAAACGCTCTACTTGCACTGCTTGGTGCCGAGTATTGAGTTGGGTTTTCTTTTTCGGTTGAAAGATGCGTGCCATGCTCTATGCCTGATTTATGTGTAATTGCTCTTCGGCTTCACTATTCTTGATTGCAGCCGTTGTGTGATTCGAGTGACTTGATTATGCTTACCGTTTATTCGGTGACGTCACTTCTTTGCTCAAGGCTTTATCGTGCGCTTGAGAAATAATGCGTTATTTTCCCATATCCAGACTCCGATGTAATTAGATAACATGACCAGATATGGCTTACGAGCACGTGTAATTACACTAACTCTCGCTCCCACTCTCATTATTGGTTTATTACTGAGCGGCTTTTTCTCATTTAACCGCTACCAAGACCTTGAGAAACAAGTTATCACCACTGGTAACAGCATTATTGAGCCGCTGGCGATTGCCAGTGAAACTCATCTACTATCAGAAAGCCGAGAGGCGGTACGTCGCTTGATAAGCTACGCGCACCGCAAAAACTCCAAACTGGTTCGTAGTATCGCGGTATTTGATGAACATCATGAGCTCTTTGTGACCTCTAACTTTCATCCTAATTTTGAAGCCTTGATGTTTCCCAAAGATAAACCGATCCCGCAACTGGGTAATTCGGAAATCTACGAAAACTCACTGATATTGCGTGTCCCCATTTTGTCAGAAGGTCACTACTTAGCGGAGTTGTCGAACGAAAGCCAAGGCACAAAAGCGATTGGTTACATCGCCGTCGAGTTAGATCTCTCCTCCTTGAGGCTGCAACAGTATCAAGAAGTCTTCTCTGCTTTTTTAGTTCTGGTTCTCGGTCTTGGCTTAGCAAGTGTGTTTGCTTCACGTCTAATGCACGATGTGACCCAACCTATCACCCACATGAAGAATGTCGTTGACCGCATTCGCCGTGGTCATCTGGATGTGCGTATCGAAGGCAAAATGCACGGTGAGTTAGACCAGCTAAAAAATGGCATCAACGCCATGGCGGTATCGTTATCAGAATATCACGTGGAGATGCAGCACAGTATAGACCAAGCCACGTCCGACTTACGTGAAACGCTTGAGCAGCTAGAAATTCAGAACGTTGAGTTGGATATCGCGAAGAAACGCGCGCAAGAAGCGGCCAGGGTTAAGTCAGAGTTCTTGGCGAACATGTCGCACGAGCTGCGTACTCCGCTCAATGGGGTGATTGGCTTTACTCGTCAAATGCTTAAAACGCAGCTTTCTAACAGCCAAACGGATTACCTACAGACGATTGAGAAATCGGCGAACAACCTGCTGAATATCATCAATGACATTCTCGACTTCTCGAAACTTGAAGCGGGTAAGCTGGCACTCGAAAACATTCCTTTTGATTTCCGAGAAAGTTTAGAAGAGGTAATTAACCTACAAGCCACAAGTGCACATGAGAAAGGGTTAGAAATCACCCTAAAAGTGGACCCTAAAATTCCACCAGGTTTAGTTGGGGATCCACTACGTATCCAGCAAATTTTGACGAACTTAGTCGGTAACTCAATCAAGTTTACCGAGCGAGGCAACATTGATGTTAGCGTAGAAATGCGCTCTCAATCAGGAGACTCCGTCGAACTGCAATTCATGGTGCGTGATACCGGTATTGGTATCTCTGAGCGTCAGCAAGCGCAGTTGTTCCAAGCCTTTAGCCAAGCAGATGCAAGTATTTCACGTCGTTACGGCGGTACTGGTCTTGGTCTGGTTATCACTCAGAAACTGGTGAGCCAGATGGGCGGCGAAATCAGTTTAACCAGCCGTCTACACCAAGGTTCAACCTTCTGGTTTACGGTGCGCTTGCACTCAACCGAGATGCCAATGAGCGAACTGATTGAAGTGGAACTTCTGACTGGGAAGCAGTTACTGCTGATTGAACCAAACATGCAAGCCGCGTCCGTAACCCAACAGATTCTAAGTCAGGAGGGTATTTTAGTAACCTACCGCTCTTCGCTACCAAACAACGAAGAACAATATGATTATGTACTGTTGAATTTAGCGGCCAACCAGACTCACGATGCGGAAGTTATTACACCTTGGATAGAACAAGCGAAACGCATGGCTCCGAGTGTTCTCCTAGGGACACCGAGTACCGAATTGGCGCTTGCGGACCAAATAATGACAGAGCATCACGTCCAGTGCCTGACGAAACCATTGTCTCGCCGTAAGTTGCTACAAAGCCTGATTAGCGAACATGTAGAATCGCCACCGGTATTAAGCGCTCCAATTACGCCAAGCGAAGGGGACCGTTTACCTCTCACTGTACTAGCAGTGGATGACAACCCTGCAAACTTGAAGCTGATCTCTGCACTGCTCCGCGAACGAGTAGAAACCGTCACCGCCTGTAGCAATGGCCAGCAAGCGGTGAACCTGGCGACAGAGAAAAAGTACGATTTAATCTTCATGGATATTCAAATGCCACAAATGGATGGGGTGACCGCTTGTAAGCACATTAAAGAGTTGGAGCTAAATAAAGACACGCCAGTGATTGCGGTAACGGCACATGCCATGGCAGGGGAACGAGACCGCTTGCTCTCGGCAGGAATGGATGACTACTTGACCAAACCTATTGAAGAGCATGTGCTACAACAGGTTTTGGTTCACTGGAACCCAAATGCTTGTACAGAGAGCATTGGCAAAGTCGCCCCTTCATACGTTGATGAACCTGAAGGAAGCGCACCACAATCCGTTTCTTCGCCTCAGCAGGATGTGATTATTGATTGGCAAGCAGCCTTGAAACAGAGCGCGAATAAAGAGGATCTCGCTAAAGACATGCTACGCATGTTGATTGAGTTCATCCCTGAAGTAGAAGCAGTCGTTGACCAAGCTCTGGAGCAAGAAGATATCTCTCGTGATGACCTAATTCATGTCATCCATAAGCTGCACGGCAGTAGTTCATATTGTGGCGTTCCAAGGCTGAAATCACTCTGTGCGACGCTTGAGCAAGCACTGCGCTCAGGGATCAGTCTTGAGGAGGTTGAGCCTGAAATGTTCGAGCTGCAAGATGAAATGATTAAAGTAACAACAACCGCAAAGTTATACCTTGAACAGTGATCTATTGAAGAGAAACAAAAGCCAGAGCAAATGCTCTGGCTTTTTAGTATTTTGTTTAAGACTTACAAGCTAGGATTCAAAAATGACCGTCGCCACAGCGTAATGACGCTCATCGGAAATGGACAGGTGAATGTGGTTAACACCCATCGCATCCGCTATTTGCTTGGCTGTGCCCGTCAATGCGAGTACTGGTTTTCCAAGCTCATCGTTCGAGATGGAAAAGTCGTGAAACGTGACTCCTTTTGCGATCCCTGTCCCCAATGCTTTTGAGGCAGCTTCTTTAACAGCAAAGCGCTTAGCAAGATAACGACCTTGCAGCTTAAGCTGTGAGAATTTGGCCATTTCTTCTTCTGAAAGAATCCGCTGAGCAAAAGGTTCACCACTACGAGCTAACGCTTTTTCAATACGCTCAATTTCTGCAATGTCGGTCCCTAACCCTATAATCGCCATCTAGATAGCCCTATGACTGGCGAGCCTCAATCATCAATGCTTTCATGTCAGCAACCGCTTTATTTAAACCATCAAATACCGCGCGACCAATGATTGAGTGACCAATGTTGAGTTCGTAAATTTCTGGTAATGCAGCAATTGGTGCGACATTGTGATAAGTCAGGCCATGCCCGGCATTAACAATAATACCTAGATCATGTGCATAACTAGCACCAGCGGCAATCTTCTTCAGTTCAGCTTGTTGCTCGTCTTCTGTCGTCGCATCTGCATAATGGCCAGTATGTAGCTCAATAAACGGAGCGCCACACTTTTTCGCAGCTTCAATCTGTTGACGGTCAGCATCAATAAAGAGCGAAACTTTGATGCCTGCATCTGTCAGCTTTTTCGTCGCAGCTTTAATTTTTTCAAGCTGCCCTACTACATCTAAGCCACCTTCCGTCGTCAGTTCTTCACGCTTTTCAGGCACTAAACACACAAACTCTGGTTTAGTTTGCAGCGCAATCTCAACCATTTCGTCCGTCACTGCCATCTCTAGATTCATACGCGTTTGAATGGTTTCACGCAGAATACGTACATCACGATCCAAAATATGGCGACGGTCTTCACGTAAGTGGATAGTGATACCGTCCGCGCCTGCACGCTCAGCAATTTCAGCAGCGTGAACAGGATCTGGGTATTTTGTACCACGTGCATTACGTAGAGTGGCAATATGGTCGATATTGACGCCTAAATAAATTGAGCTCATTTTCCGTTACTCCGTGCTCTGGGGGTCTGAATGAAAAATTCACGACTTTTTAAAGGTTTGCCGCCAAGATACGGCTTTAAGGCTATACGTGTAAAGCGTTTTGCCGCTTTTAGCTGCTCTTTAGTGACGAACCGCCGCTCACTGATAGCAATCAGTTCATTCCCTAAAAACGTGAGGTTATCGCGCCTAACCGAAGCAATAAACCCTTTCTGTTCCCGGTAACGATAGGTCATTTCTGGGTCGACGGGCTCGCCGGTACCTGCACAATGCAAAAAATCCACGCCATACCCCATAGCAGACAGCAAGGCTAACTCAAAACGACGCAGTGCAGGCTCAGGGTTCTCGTTGTGCGCCAACTCGGTTAACGCATGCAAATAATCATGAAATAGTGCTGGCATCGGCACTTCAGCCATCAAAATACGGCCAATCAGTTCATTGACGTACATGGCTGAGTAGAGATTAATGCCCGTTAACGGCAAACCTAGACTTATCGGCTCGGCTTGACGCAAAGTTTTCATCGAGCCTTTCCCCGACCATTTAAGTAATAGCGGGGTAAAAGGTTGCAATGCGCCTTTTAAGTTCGAACGCTTACTGCGCGCGCCTTTGGCCATTAAAGTCATTCGGCCATATTCCTCACTAAATACATCAAGGATTAAGCTCGATTCACTGTAAGGGCGTCGGTGCAATACAAAACAGCGCTGTAAACCTTCGGAAGACAGATTACTCATCTAAGTCATTGTGCCTAAAAAGTGTGAAATAAAAAATAAGGAGCCGAGCGGCTCCTTATTTTAATCGATACTGATTTTTCATCGATGTTGGAGCGAAGCACCTTCGCAGCCAAGATTATAAATCGTCTATATAACCCAACGAACGCAACGCTCGTTCGTCGTCTGCCCAGCCAGATTTCACTTTTACCCAGGTTTCTAGGTAAACTTTACGACCGAACAATTCTTCCATATCCAAACGCGCTTCGCGACCAATGGTTTTAATCTTCTCGCCGCCTTTGCCAATCACCATTTTCTTCTGACCATTACGCTCAACAAGAATCAAGGCATTGATGTGGAAACCGTCGGTTTCGGGGTTGTAATCAAAACGCTCAATTTCAACCGTTACTGAGTATGGCAGCTCTTCACCAGTAAAGCGCATCAGCTTTTCACGCACAATCTCAGACGCCATAAAACGCTGAGAACGGTCAGTCACGTATTCTTCTGGGAAGTGATGCGTTGCTTTAGGTAAGTGATTACGCACGTGCTTACGCAGTACGTCAATGTTCTTACCTTGCTTGGCAGAGATTGGCACAACATCCACGAAGTCCATCTTCTTCGACATCTCCGCCATGTGTAGCATCACGTCGTTACGATCTTGTACGTTGTCGACTTTGTTTACACAAAGCACAACTGGGAAGTTCGATTTTTGAAGTTTGGTCAGCACCATCTCATCGTCTTTAGTCCAATGCGTACCATCGACTAAGAAGAACACAAGGTTTACATCACTCAATGACGAGTTAGCTGCACGGTTCATCAAACGGTTGATCGCACGCTTTTCTTCAATGTGAAGTCCAGGCGTGTCGACGTAAATCGCTTGGTAATCGCCGTCCGTATCCACACCCATAATACGGTGGCGTGTCGTTTGCGGCTTACGAGAGGTGATCGAAATCTTCTGACCCAAAATCTTGTTCAAAAGTGTCGACTTACCTACGTTTGGACGACCAACAATAGCAATAAAGCCACAGTGTTGGTTTTCTGGCGAGCTTGGCTCACCCTGTGATGCGAAAAACGCATCGATATCGAATTCGTTATCAGCCATTTGTTAATTGCTCAAGTGCTGTTTCAGCAGCCGCTTGTTCTGCCTTGCGGCGGCTGGTGCCTTTACCGATTACAGGCTTATCCACACCTGCTACTTCACACTCAACCGTGAACTCTTGGTTGTGCGCTTCACCTTTAATATTAGTCACTGTGTAGACAGGCAGCGGTTTTCTTCTGCCTTGTAGGAACTCTTGTAGGCGAGTTTTCGGATCTTTCTGTGAAACGCCTGGTTTAATGGCTTCAAGGCGTGAGTTGTACCAACTCAGTACAATGCCTCGCACGACTTCAAGATCGCTGTCTAGGTAAATTGCGCCAATAATGGCTTCAACCGCATCGGCTAAAATAGAGTCTCGGCGGAAACCGCCACTCTTCAATTCACCTGGACCTAATTTTAAATAATCTCCTAGATCGAATTCACGACCCAGTTCCGCCAATGTATGTCCACGAACCAAAGTAGCACGCATACGGCTCATGTCACCCTCGTTCACTTTCGGGAAACGATGGTACAGATCATCAGCGATGACAAAACTTAAAATTGAATCGCCCAGAAACTCAAGACGTTCATTATGCTTACTGTTGGCGCTGCGGTGAGTCAGCGCCAAGTTGATAAGCCCGGCATCTTGAAACTGGTAGCCGAGCTTTCTCTCTAGTTTATCAATTGGAGAATTCATACTCTCTCGATATAAAATGGTTAGTGAATACCACCGATGCGGTTAAAACGCACACCAGTTGGAATCCATGAAGGTAGAACGCTATCTGCGCCACGATCAAACTCGAAGCTGATCCAAATGGCGACAGCTTTGCCGACTAAGTTTGCTTCAGGAACGAAGCCCCAGTAACGGCTGTCAGCACTGTTGTCACGGTTATCACCCATCACAAAGTACTGACCTTGTGGTACAACCCACTCTGTCGTGCCGCTGCGTGGGAAATATTGCTCCACGCGGTTACGCACAAGAGGGTTAACCAAAATATTGTGCTCAACGTTACCCAATTTCTCATCCAGTTGGATCATTGGAATACCGTTCGAGCTAAACTGACTTTCTTCAACGTTGCTCAGTTTAACTGGCTTACACGCCGATTCGCCTTGGCTTTGCACGCAAAGCTGCTTATCACCTGAATAACGCACGATATCACCAGGTAAACCAACTACACGCTTAATGTAGTCCACACTTGGTTGTGGTGGGTATTTGAATACCACGATATCACCACGCTCAGGCTTACCAGTTTCCACTAGCTGAGTACGCCATACTGGGTCTTTTAGACCGTACGCGTACTTCTCAACTAAAATGAAATCGCCAACCAGCAAGGTAGGCATCATTGAGCCTGATGGGATTTGAAATGGTTCGTAGATAAAAGAACGTAATACTAAAACGAACGCGATCACAGGAAAAATAGAGACGCTATTTTCAACCCACCAAGGCTGACGCTCAACTTTTTGCAAGGTCACTGCATCCAAACCATTAGACGTCTGAGCTTGAATCTCAGCCAGTTTTTCCTGACGCTTTTTCGCGAAAACCAGCTTTTCCAATAGCCAAACCACGCCAGTTACCAAAGTCGCAATAACCAACATCAGTGAGAATGTATTCGCCATTAAATTCCCTTATCTAAAAATACGAAAGTGAAAGAGCCGAAACCCTTTCACTTATTTTAATATCTAACGTCTTAAGACCGACAAGTGTGAGACAAAGTTCAACTTTAGTCTTTACCTACGTGAAGGATGGCTAGGAACGCTTCTTGAGGCAGCTCAACGTTACCGATCTGCTTCATGCGTTTCTTACCTTCTTTCTGTTTCTTCAGAAGTTTCTTCTTACGACTTACGTCACCGCCGTAACATTTCGCAATAACGTTCTTACGCAACTGTTTTACCGTTGAACGAGCGATAATGTGGTTACCAATTGCCGCTTGGATTGCGATATCAAACATTTGGCGAGGGATGAATTCTTTCATCTTCTCTACCAACTGACGACCGCGAGTCTGAGACTGATCTTTGTGTGTGATCATCGCCAATGCATCAACAGTGTCACCGTTAAGAAGAACGTCTACACGTACCATGTTCGAAGCTTCAAAACGCTGGAAGTTGTAATCCAAAGATGCGTAACCGCGTGATGTTGATTTCAGACGATCGAAGAAGTCCAGTACCACTTCAGCCATTGGAATATCGTAAGTCACAGCGACTTGGTTACCGTGATAAACCATATCAACTTGACTGCCTCGCTTTTCAACACACAGGGTGATTACGTTACCTAGGTACTCTGAAGGCACAAGGATATTACAACGTGCAATCGGTTCACGAATTTCTTCAATATCATTGATCGCTGGTAGTTTTGCTGGGCTATCAACATACAGCAGATCGCCATCCGTCTTCTCAACTTCGTAAACTACCGTTGGTGCTGTGGTGATAAGATCCAAGTCGTATTCACGCTCTAGACGCTCTTGGATGATTTCCATGTGCAACATGCCAAGGAAACCACAACGGAAACCAAAGCCAAGTGCCGCAGAGTTTTCTGGCTCGTAGAATAGCGATGCGTCGTTAAGGCTTAGTTTGCCTAGTGCGTCACGGAAGTTCTCGTAATCGTCAGAAGATACAGGGAACAGACCTGCGTAAACCTGAGGTTTAACTTTCTTAAAGCCTGGTAGCGGTTTATCACAACCATTCTTCGCTAGAGTCAGCGTATCACCAACAGGGGCACCAAGAATGTCTTTGATGCCACAAACAACCCAACCTACTTCACCAGTACGAAGGGTATCGGTATCTACTTGTTTTGGCGTAAAGATACCAAGGCGGTCTACACCCCAAACTTGGCCCGTACTCATCACTTTGATCTTATCGTTCTTCTTCAGTTCGCCGTTTTTAATACGCACTAGAGAAACAACGCCAAGGTAGTTATCAAACCATGAGTCAATGATCAGCGCTTGTAGTGGCGCATCTGGATCACCTTCCGGTGCTGGAATCGCTGACACAATGTTCTCTAGAACGTCGTCAACACCGATGCCTGTCTTCGCAGAACAGCGAGTTGCTTCCATTGCATCGATACCAACGATTTCTTCAATTTCTTCCGCTACACGCTCAGGATCAGCTGCAGGTAGGTCAATCTTGTTTAAGATTGGCACAACCTCTAGATCCATTTCGATCGCGGTGTAACAGTTAGCCAGTGTTTGAGCTTCAACACCTTGACCCGCATCCACAACCAATAGCGCACCTTCACAAGCCGCTAGAGAACGTGATACTTCATATGCAAAGTCAACGTGCCCCGGAGTATCGATGAAGTTCAGCTGATACGTCTCACCGTCTTTAGCGGTGTAGTTTAGCGTCACACTCTGAGATTTGATGGTGATGCCACGCTCACGTTCAAGATCCATAGAATCCAGAACCTGTGCGGCCATTTCACGATCGGTTAACCCGCCACAAACTTGGATTAGACGGTCTGATAGGGTCGACTTACCATGGTCGATGTGGGCGATAATCGAAAAGTTACGAATGTGCTTCATAGATTTAGGGTGACTAACTCTTTACAAATAGGGACAGTAAGAAACGCCATCTACTGACGGCATTTCAATCAAGTTGGCAGATTCTACCGAATTTCGTTAACGGGCGCACGTAATTTAAAGTACATACCCAAATAACCTTTAGTGGAGGGGGACAGCACTTACTGGATTGGCTCTCCAAGTACCCGAACGAGGGTAACTTGGCGCTTGGATTCATCTTCTAACGGACGAGAAACACGTTTTGCGATCCACATTCCACCAGCGGCAAACAATACCGATGCCAATATGATGATGCCTTCCCCGCCGGCTGTCAGCGGCGCTAATAGGAAGTGACCAAACATCGCACCGATAATCAAACCAAACAATGGCAGTAAATAAACCGCCATTGCTGATTTTATTAGGCTTGACTCAGGAAAACCAATCTCGACGACTTGACCTATTTTCACCGATTTATCCGTGCGCAGGTGCCAAGATAAACTCTTGTTACCAATGGCTTTAGTAACAACGCCCGTTCCACAGCTTTTCTGTGAAGAGCAACTACTGCAACTGGTCTGCTGTTCGCAACTTAAATCAATTTCGAATTGCTTGCCGCGACGATGCACGTCTGTCACGGTAGCCAACGCGGTCATCATTGTTATTTACTCTTTGTTACATTAAATGTGACAGATTGGGCGATACGCTGTGCTGTGGTCGGTGGAATGTCTCCTACAACAGAGATTTCATGTTGACCGCTCACAAAACTGTGTAGCGTTCTTCTGCCTTGGCGAACCAACTGCCCTTTTAACGAATGCTCATCTTTGTTTGCTACGTAAACAGAGAAGCTAAACAGACCATCAGAATACAGCTGGCTCTCCACCATTTGGTTAGTAACGGCCATACGATAGCGGTTGAGCTCGTTCGGTTCGAAACCCTCAGGGATCCAACCAACCTGCCAATTACTGGTCCCAATATCGCCTTTTGGCATGGTGAGAACAGCAGGTAATTGAACATCTTGCAGGCCACTCATTAACTCTGCGATTTTTGGGTTTACCGTGTAAGAAATAGTGCGATATTGTTCAAGCATTTCACCATCGCGGTCCACAAGGTCGGCACGCAACGGCAATTTACTCTTTTCATCGATCCATAGTACGTATGAATAGCGCAGACCGTCTTTAGGAACAATACGCAGCACTTGTGTTGCCACACCAGCTTCACGAGCTCTACCCACTTTTACATAGTCGTAATACAAGTTTAGCTCATCGATATTGGTGTTGAGCATAGGCATAGTCGGAGCGACCATTTTACCTGACTCAATGGTGAACGGTTCTAAACCCGTTTCGATATAACTTACTTCAGTTCCGCGACGAATCACTTCACGCACAGGGCCACTTAAGTAGACAAGATGAGCATATTGATCGTCACCATGCGTGGCATGACGATACAGCAACGGCTCAATGCTGTTCTTTTTGATAAGGATATAAGAGAGTTCGTAACTTAAATTCTTACTCGCCTCGCTCATTTGATGCAATAAAGCCTCCGCTGGCTTGTCACCAGCAAAGGCTTGAGAAGACATCATACTGAACAGAGCGCAAGCGCTGATCAGAAATTTTTTCATTCAATATCCGGATTCAGATTTGCATCTTGTTGAGATGCATCACTGTTAATTCGTAACTGCAATTCGTAGTCTCGCAGCATAGCATGAACACGCTTGCGCTGCTCTTGCATATTTGCCTCGCCTACAGAACGTTCTACAGACTCACGAGTCAAACTCACTGGTTCTGCGCTGCCAGCAAACGGAACCGTCTGCAATACAGGTAATTGATCTGTTTGCGGCGACATTGAATCGCTACCACCGTACTGCTGTACACCTAAAATAACAACAAGCGATACACATGCAGCAACAGCAACTTGACCAAACTGCGTCAACCAACCTGGCAACTGACGTTTTGCTTTTTGCGGTTCTGGTTGCGACTCTTTTGGCGTATCCGCAATTGAGATAACATTTGCACTGTGCGAATCAAACGCACGGTGTGCAGGTTCATCTTCTAACGCTAACGCCACGCTTTCAGCAATATTCCACTCAGGTTTTGCTGGCGCTTCGCCTCGCATCACATCACCAATCAGGTGATAGTTCTGCCAAGCATCACGGCTCTCTTGGTCTTGCTCTAACTCTTGAATTAAAGCCTTATCGACCAATTCTCCATCCATGAGAGCTGAAAGTTTTTCTTTGTCAGCCATTATTTTCACCATAGTTATTACTTGTACTAGCGTTGCAAAAGAGGTCTGATTTTCTTTTCCACCGCCTCACGAGCACGGAAGATACGCGATCGTACCGTTCCTACCGGGCAATCCATCACTTCTGCAATTTCTTCATAACTCAAGCCATCGAGCTCTCGTAATGTCATTGCGGTTTTTAAATCTTCAGGTAAAGCTTCGATTGCACTGAACACCACCCGTTGCAATTCTTTGGACAACGTTAAGTTCTCAGGGTTCGATATTTCTTTAAGTGCACTACCTGTTTCGTAAAATTCAGCATCTTCAGCATCGACATCTGTCGCTGGAGGTCTACGCCCTTGAGCAACAATGTGATTTTTCGCAGTATTCACTGCAATGCGATACAGCCACGTATAAAACGCACTTTCCCCACGAAAGCTAGGGATAGCTCGGTAAGCTTTAATAAACGCTTCTTGTGCTACATCTGGTACATCGCCAGGATTACTAACGTATCTGGAAATAAGATTACATACCTTATTCTGGTACTTTGTTACCAACAGGTTGAATGCTTGCTTATCGCCATTCTGAACTCGCTCAATCAATACTTGATCGGTCAGCTGCTCGTTCATTCGAGCGGATACTCCTATTTGTTATGCCCCTACTCTTCTCAGATATGGGTACTAATTATGCAAAACGTAGTATTGACACCACTGCTTACTTGAGCACTATTGTGACCCTAACGTGAATGAGAAAGTTCCATGGTTTCTCAAGTTTTTTGTCATTGTTTTTTCACAATGTGATGTCTGTACCCAAATGACCACCGCTGCCTGACTTTAGTCTAAGTTTGACAAGCGAGCATCTTGGAGGGAAATGGGTATAATGAATGATCTCTGTCCCAGATTGTGCTGGGTCGGGCATGGAAAAGCAATGGCATTGACAAACTATTACTTTTCATTTGCATGGCTAATGGCTATCTGAACACCGCGTTACAAATTATAACTTAGGAAGCATGCTAATGCTCTGCATGAAAAAGAAGAGTGGCTCAGTCACCGCCGTAACACGGACGTCGATAGGTCTCCCAACTTAGCCCTTAGCGACAGATGTCGCGATAATGGAATGCACATGGTGTGCAAATAATACACAAGGTAACTTTGTTACCTTAGCTTGGGATTATAAAAGTTATATGAACACAAATCGTGAACATGAGTGTGATGTATTAGTGGTAGGGAGTGGCGCGGCAGGTTTGTCGTTGGCTTTGCGCGTTGCTAACCACTGTAAGGTGATGGTGCTGAGTAAAGGACCACGCAGCGAAGGGGCGACCTACTATGCTCAAGGCGGTATCGCTGCCGTATTTGATGAGTCAGACACCATTGATTCACACGTTGAAGACACGCAAATCGCCGGGGATGGTATTTGCGATGAGGAGACCGTAAGGTTCATTGCTGAGCATTCAAAAGAGTGTGTACAGTGGTTGATTGACGGTGGTGTCCCATTTGATCGTGAAGAAGATGACTCTGACGATGAACCTCGCTACCACTTAACTCGTGAAGGTGGTCATAGCCGTCGTCGTATTCTTCACGCGGCAGATGCGACAGGTATGGCGATGCAAACCTCCCTGCAAGATAACGCTCATAACCATCCAAACATTCATGTTCTCGAACGTCACAATGCTCTGGACTTAATCACCGAAGACAAAATTGGCGGTGATAAAAACAAAGTTATCGGTGCTTATATTTGGAACCGCAACGAAGAGCATGTCGAAACCGTGCGAGCCAAATTTGTGGTTCTCGCTACAGGTGGTGCTTCAAAGGTTTATCAATACACCTCTAACCCAGATGTGTCGTCTGGTGATGGTATTGCGATTGCTTGGCGTGCAGGGTGTCGTGTGGCGAATATGGAATTTAACCAGTTCCACCCTACGTGTTTATATCACCCAGAAGCACGTAACTTCTTGCTGACTGAAGCGTTGCGTGGCGAAGGTGCTTACCTGCGTCGTCCAGATGGCTCTCGCTTTATGCCGGATTTCGATGAACGTAAAGAGCTTGCTCCGCGTGACGTCGTGGCTCGTGCTATCGACTTCGAAATGAAGCGTTTAGGTGCCGACTGTATGTATCTCGACATCAGCCATAAGCCTGCTGACTTTATTACGAAACACTTCCCAACCATTTATTCACGTTTGATGGACTTGGGCATTGACATGACTAAAGAGCCAATCCCAATCGTACCTGCTGCACACTACACTTGTGGCGGTGTCATGGTGGATAGAAATGGCTGCACCGATCTGAAAAATTTGTATGCGATTGGTGAAGTTAGCTACACCGGGCTGCATGGTGCTAACCGCATGGCATCAAACTCACTTCTCGAATGCGTGGTTTATGCTTGGTCTGCGGCAAAAGATATTCTAAAACATCACACTAACGTTGAGCTACCTTCACAGGTGCCATGTTGGGATGAAAGCAAAGTAACCAATAGTGATGAAGAAGTGATCATTCAGCACAACTGGCACGAGCTTCGTCTGTTTATGTGGGACTACATGGGCATTGTGCGAACTGACAAGCGTTTAGAGCGCGCCTTACGCCGTATCCAACTGTTGCAACAAGAAACACACGAGTACTACAGCAATTTCCGAGTGTCGAACAACTTATTAGAACTGCGTAACCTTTTACAAGTAGCAGAGTTGATGGTTCGTTGTGCGATGCAGCGTAAAGAGAGTCGAGGTTTGCACTACACGCTTGACTATCCGAACCAACTGGAAAACAGCGGCCCAACGATTTTGGTTCCAGCTAAACAGCTTTAACTTTACCAAGTAAACTATTACATCAGCAGGGAGCATTAGCTCCCTGTTTCATTTCCCATTGGCGTAATACCAAAGATAGTTGACGATACTGCTCATCGTCACAGCTATCACGCCAAATCGTAACACTACGGCCAGATTGCAATTGGAATGTTATCTTGAATGGTGATGCCGATGTATCGACTCGCTGTAAATGACCCTTTTCGGACTCAATATCTTCCGAGTATTCGCCATACTCAAGGGCATCAAACCTGACCGAGCCATCGCAGTGCACATACCAATGCCCATGACTTGTAGGTTGAACAAGGCCTTGGCTTGAGAGAGCCTTAACAATCAGTAATAACAAATAAGTCGATAATACGAGCGGAATGCTAGAGAAGATAACAGCCCAAGTCATCAATAAGAAAAGTACAACATTGAGGACTCGGGCAGTCAGAGAGGGAGAAGCAGTAAAATTAACGAACTTTGCTGAGGTTATGGGCGACAATTTTATCAACCATTGCTGCATGACCTAAATTTTCGCTACGGCCATGCCCCATTACCCAAGTAAACAGATCAGGATCATCGCATTCAAGTAAAGAAACAAAGTCACGCTGCTCTTGTTCACTCAGAGTATCAAAGCACTCTTCAAAAAACGGCATAATTACTACGTCAAGCTCAAGCATGCCTCGACGACAAGCCCATTTAATACGCGCTTTTTCTTCCGGAGTGTACATTCACTATTCCTTCATAGATGTCTTGTTGTTAGTGCGGAGTGTAACAAGGGATGTGCTACGTCACTAGTGTGCGGGTCACAATACGATAGTGAAAGCAGACAAATGTTGATTCGTAAATCGCTCCCCTAGTATCTCAAGGTTATTTGGGTATAACATAGCGGAAAAATATCTTCAAAAGGCATTGTAATTATGGAATGGCAAACTCGTTTTTCAGCATTACCTCTCTCAACTCAAGACGCACTTCCAGAGTTATCTATCTCACTGCTGGATAACTTCGGCATGATCACCATGATCGGTGATGATAAAAAATCATACTTACAAGGTCAGGTTACCTGCGATGTTGTTTCTTTAGAACAAGACCAATCAACACTGGGCGCACATTGTGATGCGAAAGGAAAAGTGTGGAGCGTGTTCCGCCTTTTCCATCATCATGATGGCTACGGCATGATCCAACCAAAATCGGCGATTGACGTAGAACTTAATGAAATAAAGAAATACGCTATTTTCTCTAAAGTAACGATTGAAGCTTCTGATGACGTTATCTTAGGTGTTGCTGGCGTCAAAGCCGACGAATTCATTTCAACAATGAGCAAGACAACTGGCAGCGTTCGCCCAGTTGACGGTGGCACAGCAGTGCAAGTTGCACAAGATCGCTGGTTACTGATATTAAGTGCGCCAGAAGCACAGCAAATCGTTGAAACTACCGACGCTGTCTTTACGACAAATGAGCTTTGGAATCGTTTCGATATTGAGGCAGGTTTACCATTTGTCTCTGCATCCGCGCAGAATGCTCACATTCCACAAGCACTTAACGTGCAAGCTTTAGGAGGCATAAGCTTCACAAAGGGCTGCTACACGGGACAAGAAACGGTAGCACGAGCGAAGTATCGCGGTACCAATAAACGTGCGATGTATATCGTAAAAGGTGCAACTTCTGCTCCATTCAGTGACGAACCAATTGAGCTCGAACGCAGCGTAGGTGAAAACTGGCGTTCAGTAGGTGCTTTATTAAATCACTACCAGTTCAGTGACAATCACGCGATTGGCCTGATCGTGCTGCCTAATAATCTCGATGAGGACACTCGTCTTCGTTTGGTTGCGCAACCAGAATGTGAATGGACAATCGAATCACTGCCTTACAGTCTTGATGATGAGTAATACAATCAATACTCCTTTGATGCAATTTCTCACAGACCAACACATTCCGTTTCGTCTGTTACCGCATCAAAGACCAGCAACCACCATTGAGGATGCCGCGCACCAACGCGGCATTCGCCCCTCTCAAATGGTGAAAGCAATCTTGCTACGAGACATGGGTAATCAATATGCACTCGCCTGTGCGCCAGGTGATCGTAGCGTTGATCCCAAAAAAGTGCGCTCGTTACTGAAATGTCGCCGGATGACTTGTGTTGATCAAGCCGATGTTGAGTCCATCACTGGTTACAAAATTGGTACTGTCACTCCTCTGCTACTAAAACGTCATATGCCAATCGTGTTCGACCCTAGCTTACTAGAAGAACAGGAAGTCACGATCAGCAGTGGCGATCGCATGGCTGGACTGGCGCTTTCTATCCAAGATCTTATCCAATTGTGTCAGCCGACCGTAGCTGAGATCTGTCGTTAATCGTCTAAAAACAATGTAATGACACGTAGTGTTTCTATCACTGCGTGATCTCGCTCATATCTACAAAAATAGACATGAGAATTTTTAATCACATATAAAACATAAATAGTCACAAAGATAAAACTCGTATATGCTGAATTTGTTGGTTAAGTTTCAAACAAGCACTTAACCAATATAAAGTGAGTCAGCTAGCTGAGTGACAGCATTCATGCAGTTAGTTATCCACTTTTGTGTAATGCATCTGTGACTATTCGCCCGCTGAAGCGGGCTTTTTTTTACGTGGAACTTTTTCTCTTTCATTTCCTCTAATCGTTAGAACGTAAAGTGTGTTACGCGAAGCACGACCTTAATAGAAACAACTAGCAAACAACCGTTTTCGTTCTATTCTTAATTCTGTAACAAAACTATTGCTTAATGCGTCACGTAAAAAGGAGTGTATTGGGTAAGGGTTCCTTTAGAGAGGTTATTTTTGGGGTAATCCTCACGCTATTTAAGAGATGACACTGTCAAATTGTCTAAGACAACACAATTCTCTGACGCAACACCCTACATCTGTATTTAATACTATTGCTGTCACAATAATTTTCGCGTCCAGAACGTAGAATACCTAGGCTAGGTTAGATAAAAGGAAAGTAAATATGAGACTGTTTAAGCGCTATACACCAAGTATGATTGCTAAACATATAAGTCGTCTTTTTAAAGGAAGAATTTATATTTACGGGGTCGGTAGATTCGAGTTTGATAACGGTAAGTTAATACTGCCGGAGAAAGCAGAGCAACGCCATTTCCGAGCGGTCAAAGAGATCAATCAAGAAATAATGAAACTCCGATGCGCATATGCTTAGCAAAATGTTGATAAAACAAAGGCTGGATTAACCAGCCTTTTGTGTATTTGAAGTTCGCTTTGCACTTACTGACGCGCCAGATCCGGCAAGTGTCCCTTTAAACCAAGCGCGCGCTTCATGATCTCATCTTTCGCTCCCGGCAGTTGCCCCGCTAAACTTAAGCCAATGCCACGAACGAGCTTCTTAGCTGGGTTCTCGCCAGAGAACAAATCTCGAAACCCTTGCATAGTAGCGATCATCTTTGCCGCTTCCGCTTTTCGCCAACGCTCGTAGCTTCTTAGGCTGCGTTTACTGCCGATATCTTGTCCCTGCTTCCAAAGTGCTAACACCTCTTGAGCAAGACTGGCCGCATCTAATAAACCTAAATTCACACCCTGCCCCGCTAATGGGTGAATGGTATGGGCCGCATCACCAACCAGCGCGACTCGCTCGACGACAAAATCTCGCGCATAGCGCATTTTCAAAGGAAACGCAGCACGCTCTCCCACTACTTCACATAGACCAAGTCGAGCATCAAACTCACTCGTCAACGATTTATTGAAATCATGTTCACTCATTGCCACTAACTGCTCTGCTCGATTTGGCTCCGTGGACCAAACAATAGAGCACATATCTGGTTGCGACATTGGCAAAAATGCCAACGGTCCGTGAGGAGTAAATATCTGGCGCGCAATGCTGTTGTGTGGCATAGCAGTTTTGACATTCGCGACCAAAGCATGATGACCATAGTCCCAATGCGTTAATGGAATATCCATTTGATGGCGAAGCCACGAATTCGCCCCATCGGCTCCGACCACTAATTTAGCGGTCATGGCTTGGCCATTATCGAGCGTCAGCCAGCTTTCTTGCTCACCGACCGCGAGAGTCGCGCAACGTGCAGGCATAAACATAGTGACGTTATCGAGCTTTTGGACTTGTTCAAGCAGCGCAAGTTGAATCACACGATTCTCAACAATATGCCCTAAATCAGGTTGTGCCATACTTTGTGCATTAAATTCAATGCTGGCAAAGCTATCTTGTTCCCATACTTCCATGCCATGGTAAGGCGAAGCTCGGCGCTGTTCTATGCCCTGCCAAGCACCAAGTTTACGCAAAATCGTCTCACTAGAGCGGCTCAGCGCAGACACACGAACATCGGGTAATTCTTTCAACGAATCATCTGGCACTTTACCTTCAATAACGGCGACACGCAGATCACTGTCTTTGAACGCGGCAGCAAGTGCCAACCCAACCATCCCTCCGCCGATGATGGCGATATCTACACTTTGCATCATTGCTTTTTATTACCTAATTCAGTGCGGCCGTTCATCGTTTTACCAAACCAAGTGTATGGCGTATTAGCGGCTGCTTAAAAATAGAAAGGTTATCCATCGCTGCTAAGGCAGTATTTCGGCCAATTCGCATCGCGGGTAAATCATTTGAAAAAACATGCACCAAGGCACTGGTTAGCCAAATAGTTTCGCTTCGATCTGCTTCTCTACGTTGACTAAAGCGCATCAGGCCTTGATAAAGACCCACATCCTCACTTTGCTGTACAATTTCTTCTGCTAGTGAGACTACATCGCGAATACCGAGATTAAAGCCTTGTCCAGCTATCGGGTGCAGCGTTTGTGCCGCATTTCCAACAATCGCAAAGCGATGTGAAATATTTTGCTTTCGATGACGAAGAAGTAATGGGTAACTTGCACGACGCCCCACTTTTTTCATCGCGCCTAAACGCCAACCAAAATCGTTCTGTAAATGCTGGAGAAATGCTTGATCAGATAACTCAAGAACGGCTTGGGCTTCTTCAGGGTGCAAACACCAAACTAAGGACATTCGATTGTCACTCATTGGCAATAAAGCAACAGGGCCATTTTCAGTAAAACGTTCAAAGGCTCTACCTTGATGAGGTTCTTGAGTCACAATATTGGCAATGACAGCCACTTGTTCAAAATCTTGCTCAGAAAGTTCTAGACCAATTTTCTGACAACAGGTCGAAACAGCACCATCTGCAGCCACCAGCAGTTTTGCTTCAAGTTGCTCACCACTTTTCAACGTCACATGGGTACAGTTTTGCTCGCGCTCGATATCGGTAACGGAGTCAGGACAAAACAGCGTAATTGACTCGCTGCTGTCTAATAATTCTTGATATACACGCCCAACATCGGCTAATTCTACAACATACCCTAGAGCTTCAACCCCAACCTCTTGCTTGGTAATCTCCGTCATCCCAGCATGAGAACGGTCAGAAACGTGGATATGTTCAATGGGTGTGACAAACGGTTCTACTGACGTCCAGAGCTGTAGTTGACGCAACAGATTGACAGTACCGTAAGACAATGCGATTGAGCGAGAGTCAAAACCAGGGTGCATATCTGATTGTGCTTTAAAAGGCTCAACGACGGCAATGCGGAGCTTTCCCTGAGACAAATGGTCAATCGCCAATGCTAACGTTGCACCAGCCATGGCACCACCAGCAATGACTACATCATATTGCTTCATACTAACCTCTGGACGGTCTACGATTAGTGAATAGTAGGTTTTTTGTCGCTGCTTTCAGGACGAACACCAAATTCAGCATGAATCGTTAGTACGCAAGCTTTGATGTGCTCAATCACTTGCTCTAGCAATTGCGCTTGTTCACCAAGATCGTCATCTTCATCAATGCCTAATTTGGTAATCTCTTCTAGATCAGCCAGTGCTTCTTTAGCGTCATCAGATGCTTTGTTAAGCGCAACGCCTGCTAGACCTAGCCCAGAAATAAAGTGGTTTACAAAGTCGGACACACTGTCGGCTAATGCGAATAAGCCTTCTTCGCCCGGCTCATCTGGCAATAATAAAGACAGCTCCATCGACGTGCCAGTTAGTTCATTGACAGTAACAGTGAATACGCTTTGAGCAAAAGCTAGTGCGGTAGAAGGCCAACCCATACCATCATTGGTGTAGTCAAACAGAATAGGCTGCCAAGTTTGATCATTGATCGCCAATCCACCACTTAACATGCCGACAAATAAGCCATGTAACTCCGCCGGTGTTACTGCTAGGCTTGCAGATTGCAGTTCAGCAGCAATAGATTGGTATTCAGGAAGGGTGATTTCACTCATAACTTGGCTCATTCTTGCGTAATAATGTATTGGTATATCCTACCATCAAGGTTAGTGGTCTGAAACGGCTATCAAATTCAATTTTGGACAGCATTTGTTCAATTTGCCCAATTCCTGTGTGATCTCGTCATCATTTCTCTTTCTGTGATGGGAAATGCTTGAATCTTAATAGCGGTTTTCCTATAGTTTGCTCCTCGGTAGTTGTATGAAGCAACACCTTAGATAGCGCGAATATAGAGTTTATTCATCATGAGCAATCAAGCGATCGACGTTGAAATATTAGGCAAACTTACACGAGTGAATTGTCCGACAGGACAAGAAGAGTCTCTTGTTGCAGCGGCAAAAGATCTGGATCGCCGATTGAAAGAAATGAGCGAACGTACTAAGGTAACCAATGAAATCCAACTGCTGACCTTTGCTGCATTGAATATTTGCTATGAGTTGCACACCAAGTCATACGAATCCAATGGTCAACAGCAAGAAATTACTGAGCGAATGGAAAAGCTCACCGCGTCTTTAGAGAACGCACTAAGCAAAGTTACGCAAGGACAGCAGTAAATACAAAATTTACCCTGGGGTGTGCGTCAGCAGGATTTAAGTCCCTGAGCCGATAAGCAATACCTAAGGGTTAGTATTTGGTAACTATTGAGCAAGCTCGGCATGCACCGAGAAGCCTACGGTTGTCATTGCTGATCCGCCTTGAACCAGCTGGTTCAAGGGCCACAATCCTCAACGGCACCCTGGGGTATTCTCTCTATGTCAGACCTCTCTCGACAAGACTTCCGCAAACTGATTCGTGAAAAGCGCAACGCTCTGTGCAGTGATACGCAATACCAAGCGGGAATCGACCTTATTACTCAATTTTCCCAACTTCCTGAAATCGATCAGGCGCAACATATTGCCATCTACCTTTCTGCAGACGGTGAGCTTGATACTAAACCGCTCATTGAATGGTTATGGCAACAGGGAAAATCGGTTTATCTGCCCGTCATCCATCCCTTTTCTAAAGGTCAGTTACTGTTTCTTCAGTATGTAAGTGATGAACAGCTCGTCTACAACAAGTACGGCATCTTAGAGCCCAAGCTCGATATCAGACACCTCAAACCCGTTCGCCAGCTTGATTTAATCTGCACGCCTTTAGTTGGGTTCGACAGTATCGGACACCGCTTAGGCATGGGCGGAGGGTACTACGATCGTACTCTGTCACGTTGGTTTATAACTGGAGAGGGAGCTAAACCTGTTGGTATCGCTCATGACTGCCAACATGTAGAACGCTTACCAATTGAAAGCTGGGACATTCCATTACCTAAGATCGTGACCCCAAGCCAAATATGGCAATGGGAAAGTGACAAGTAAGCCGCTATAATCACGCCCGCAAACGTTAACGAACATCTATTCAGGAGATTGGCATGACTCAAGATGAAATGAAAAAAGCGGCTGGTTGGGCAGCACTAAAATATGTTGAGAAAGGCAGCATTGTCGGTGTTGGTACTGGCTCTACCGTGAATCACTTCATCGATGCACTAGGCACTATCAAAGATGATATTAAAGGTGCAGTGTCTAGCTCTGTCGCTTCAACTGAGCGCCTTAAAGAGCTTGGTATTGAAGTATACGAGTGTAACGATGTAATGAAGCTGGATGTGTATGTTGATGGCGCAGATGAGATCAACCCAGCACGTGAAATGATCAAAGGCGGCGGCGCGGCTCTGACTCGTGAGAAAATTGTCGCAGCAATCTCTGATAAGTTCGTATGTATCGTTGACGGCACTAAAGCAGTTGACGTACTTGGCCAGTTCCCATTGCCTGTTGAAGTAATCCCAATGGCACGCTCTTACGTGGCTCGTGAATTGGTAAAACTAGGTGGTGATCCAGCTTACCGTGAAGGCGTTGTGACTGACAACGGCAACGTGATTCTGGATGTGCACAATATGCAAATTACCAACCCGAAAGAAATGGAAGACAAAATAAACGGCATCGCTGGTGTGGTGACTGTGGGTCTTTTCGCTCATCGTGGTGCTGACGTAGTGATCACTGGCACACCAGAAGGTGCAAAAATTGAAGAATAAATAACAGCCCAAAATGAACCTATCTGGTTCACTTTTCTGTTATTTCATTACATACGGTGCTGCAAGGCACCGTTTTTTATTCCTTTCTATAAGAAAATTATCTCTTATTCCGTAATTTTCTTACCCAAAGCAATTTTTTTTTGTTACTTTATTGAACAGAAGACGCACAGGGAAACGTTTGTCTTCCTACAAAACTGTTAATTATCCCCTTTTTAATAGTTTTGCCCAATGTGCGCCACATTAGCCCACCTTTCCATTTTAAGGACGAGAAAAAATGGCCAAAGTTTCACTGGAAAAAGAAAAGATTAAGATCCTCTTGTTAGAGGGGCTCCACCCTTCTTCAGTTGAAGTTCTTCAAGCAGCTGGTTATACCAACATTGAATACCATAAAGGTTCCCTTCCGGAAGAAGAACTAATTGAAGCAGTAAAAGACGTGCACTTCATTGGTATCCGCTCCCGTACGAACCTATCCGAAGAGGTAATCAATGCGGCGAACAAGCTGGTTGCAATTGGCTGTTTTTGTATTGGTACTAACCAAGTAAACCTAGATGCAGCAGCAAAACGCGGTATTCCTGTCTTTAATGCACCATTCTCTAACACTCGAAGCGTGGCAGAGCTTGTACTTGGGCAAATCCTTTTACTAGTGCGTGGTATTCCTGAAAAGAATGCACTTGCACATCGCGGTATTTGGAAGAAAAGTGCAGACAACTCTTACGAAGCTCGTGGTAAGTGCCTTGGCATTATCGGATACGGTCACATTGGTACGCAGCTTGGTATTATTGCCGAAAACTTAGGTATGCGCGTTTACTACTACGATATTGAGAACAAACTGTCCCTTGGTAATGCGACGCAAGTACATACCATGAGTGAACTATTGAACAAATGTGATGTGATTTCTTTGCACGTTCCCGAAACACCGGAAACGAAAAACATGATGGGTGAAGCTGAATTTGCTCGAATGAAACCAGGTTCCATCTTTATCAACGCGGCACGTGGCACCGTTGTGGATATTCCTGCACTTTGCCATAGCTTAGAAGCTGGTCACCTTGCTGGCGCTGCAATTGATGTATTCCCAACTGAACCAAAAACGAATGCTGACCCGTTCGAGTCTCCTTTACAAAAATTCGATAACGTCATCCTTACTCCACACGTTGGTGGTTCAACGCAAGAAGCACAAGAGAATATCGGCTTAGAAGTGGCGGGCAAACTGGCTAAGTACTCTGATAACGGCTCGACACTTTCAAGCGTAAACTTCCCTGAAGTGTCATTGCCAGAACACAGTGGAGAGTGCTCTCGTCTGCTTCATATCCACAAGAACCGTCCTGGTATTCTAACTCAGATCAACACCATCTTTGCTGAAGAAGGCATTAACATTGCCGCGCAGTACCTACAAACAGCCGCTGAAATAGGCTACGTAGTGATCGACGTTGAAACTGAACGAGCAGAAGAAGCTCTAACAAAGCTCAAAAACATTGAAGGCACAATCCGTGCTCGTATCCTTCACTAAACAGTGAAACAGAAACGACAAAGGCAGGGGTTGTAACTCCCTGCCTTTTGCTTTTTACTGTTTGCTAAGCCTTACTTTAGCTTATAAATGACATCGACTTGATCGCGAATGATCATGGTTGAATCTTGGTAGCTATTCGCTCCTTCTTTACTATCCATCGCCATTGAACGCATTAACACAGGCTGAACGTGCATCTGTCTGTAATTGATCTGCCATACATCGCCCAACTTTTTCTCAAAACCAGTCGCTAATGACCCTGCTTTTTCTCTTGCGTCCTTAATCGCAGCCATTCGTGCCTTTTGCTGATACTCGGCTTGGTTGCTTACCTTAAGTTGAATATTATCAACCTGATTAATTCCCGCTTCTAACGCCATATCTAGGTATTGGTTAAGGTTTTTCAGATCCGTCACCGTGACATCAATACTGCGAGATGCTCGATACCCAACAAGTTCTGCTTTTCCTGATTTAGGGTAATGGTACTGAGGAGCAAGGTATAAATTCGAGCTAGTAATATTGTCTTTTGACAAGCCGGCATCCGATAAGCTTTTTAGAAACTCTTCAACGGTTTTATCTACGGACAATTTCGCTTGTTCGGCCGTCATTGTCGTATCGACTACTTTTACAGAAAACGTAGCCATATCAGGTGTGGCCGTCACTTCGCCATACCCCGTTGTCGTAACATGAGCAAACTCTGGCGTATTCGCCAAAACTGAAGCACTGGTAAGGCTGAGTGCTGAAGCCAGCAAAAATGAATACAATTTCATTCAATAAATCCATCCATACAAAATTAAGTACTTAATCTCAGATTCCAACATCACTATCATGGCTGAGAAAGCGTGTGGTTTCATAATAGAAACTTCCGCCGATTATCCAAGCACCCATAGTGACTTCTAACACAACTTTGACTATGTAACATTGGCGTAATTTTTAAACAAAACACACTTAAGTTACGATATGCAGCTCTGACAAACTTATTGAGGTAGATGCTGCTGCGCATACCCCACTATCGCGTGTGAGATTTCTTGTAATACCCCAGTTTCTAACTGCCAGTGGTGCCAATAAATCCGATGGGACATTAAAAAACCTGGAGTCACATCAACCAACACACCTCTGTCTAATTCGTCGGTAATTTGCAAGCGGGGGATCAAGCAATAAGCAACACCAGCTAACGCCACTTTTAGAAACGCTTCAGAACTACTGATGTTGTGATGAATAACGCTGTCAGGATTGACGTTAAAATGCTCGGTAAGAAATGTTTTATGTAGATCATCATATTGGTCATATGAAACGGCCGGTGCTTTTGCCAATGTCTGATTATTTACGCCTTTAGAAAAATAACGCTGATAGAACTCTGGGCTCGCGACACAAACATAATCGATGCGACCTAAATAGTCTGCTCTGCATCCGGGGATTGGCTGGGACTCCAAGCTGATCGCTCCTGTCACTTCGCCACTTTTGAGTTTTTCAATAGAGCGGTATTCACCATAGATAGTCAGTTTTAGTTCAACTTGACGCTGCTTCATAACATTTTGCAGCGCTGGCAGTAGCCATGTTGCAAGGCTATCTGCATTAGTCGCTAAAGAGAGTTGCACAGGTCGCGTACTGGTATCATTTTTTAGTTCGGGGAGAATTTCATGCTCTAGCAAGCGTACTCGCCGATAAAGACCCAACAATTTTTTACCAATTGGCGTTGGCTTAGGTGGCTGGCTTCGAATTAAAACAGGCTGCGCGAGAAACTTCTCTAACTGCTTGATACGTTGAGAAATGGCGGATTGAGAAACAAATAAATGCTCGGCAGCACGCTCAAAGCTACCCTGATAAACTATAGCGTCTAATGCCTCAATCCATTTGTAATCTAACCCTCGCATACCTTTCCTCTCACTCTTGATCAAACGCCTCCCGTTAAATTAGTCTATCTAATGTAAGATTAAAATCATTAATTATACTTATTTAGATAAACGCTTTATCTTTCCCTTTTCTGTAAATGTATTTGTTATTTTGAAGTGAGGTGAAGTGTGAGCTTGTGGGTTCTATTGCAAGGTTTTGGTTTAGGAGCATCAATGATCATTCCGATCGGCGCGCAAAATGCGTATGTTTTGAATCAAGGCATAAAGCGTAACCACCACCTAACAACCGCCACTATTTGTAGCGTGCTAGATATGATTTTCATCTCTCTAGGTATCTTTGGTGGTGGTGCAATTCTGTCTCAAAATGAAATCTTACTGACGTCGGTGACACTTGGTGGTATTGCTTTCTTGAGCTTCTATGGACTGCTCTCGCTAAAAAGTGCTTTTAAGCCAGAGAGTGAATCGGAATCAAAAGGGGAGATCGTAGCTCGAGGTCGTCGAACGGTTATTCTAGGTGCGTTAGCTGTCACTGTGCTTAATCCGCACTTATATTTAGATACAGTCGTTATTCTAGGTTCGATCGGTGGACAATTTGAAGGCCATGATCGCATTGCTTTTGCACTAGGTACGATTATGGCTTCCTTTGTTTGGTTCTACACTTTATCGATAGGAGCAGCCAAACTAGGTCCAACACTCTCTCAACCAAAAGTGAAAAAAACCATCGACATTGCAATCGCAATGATGATGTTCACAATAGCGTATATCTTAGCGAGTGAGCTTATTGATAAGTATTGGTAATCACCAGGTAGTAAGGCAGCAAAGACATGGAGTCACTAAAACGTATTTATAACAACAATAGAGAGCGATTCAACGCGCTCTCTATTCCTTTTCGGGAATGGCAGCACGAAGCCATCTTAGACTTTGAGACAGATATACGCATTGCGAGAGAGCTTGGTTGGACGGGTACGCATACCAAAAGCCTCTTTTTAACACTCAAAGGACAAGGTTACGCGGTTTATCTGACAGATAAGGACTCGCGCCTCGATGCCAAGCAGATTAAAGCGATTACAGGTAAACGTCCCTCTATTTGTAATGACGATGAAATGGTCGAAGTGTTAGGTTGCGTACCCGGCGCGGTTTGCCCAATAGGCTTACCGGAATACATCACTATCATTGTTGATACCAATCTCTATCAACATCAAGAGTTGCTCTATACGCCTGGCTTACCTGAGTTCACATTTGGATTTGCAGGTAAACATCTAAAACGCCTCTTACTTGCTGGTCATCACACCCTTTACGAAATATAAAAAAGCGAGGCCTATTGGCCTCGCTTTCGAATATCGACTGCTTTTGATTAAGCGTCGACTTTGTTCAGGTGAACATCCATTTGTGGGAATGGAATCTCGATACCATTTTCATCCAATGCTTCTTTAATACCTTGCATTGCATCAAAGTATACGCCCCAGTAATCTGCAGTTTTCACCCATGGACGAACCACAAAGTTAACTGAAGAGTCTGCTAACGTAAGTACACCAATTGTGATATCTGGGTCTTTCAAGATACGTGGATCTTTCTCTAGCGTCTCACGAATCACTTTCTTCGTTAGTTTAAGGTCTGCTTTGTATGAAACACCAATCACTAGGTCGACACGTCGTGTCGCATGGCGAGAGTAGTTAGTAATGGCACCGCCGATAACTGAAGAGTTAGGCACAACAACCATTTTGTTGTCTGGTGTTTTTAGAACTGTTTGGAAGATTTGAATTGCTTCAACACTACCCGCTACACCACCGATTTCTACGTAGTCGCCTGATTTGAATGGACGGAACGCAACAATAAGTACGCCTGCTGCAAAGTTTGATAGTGAACCTTGTAGTGCAAGACCAACAGCAAGACCTGCCGCACCAATCACAGCAACAACAGAAGCGGTTTGAACTCCTAATCGACCAAGAGCCGCGATTAGCACGATTACAAATAGCAAGTAACGAACAAGACCGTGAATAAATTCAACGACGGCCTTATCCATGTTTTTCTTTTCTAGTACTTTAGAAACACTACCAGCGACTGCCTTAACGATAAGATTACCGATAAACAGAATAAGCACCGCAGAGATAATGTTCACACCGTACTGAACCAGTAGATCTGAATTGTTTGTCAGCCAAGTTTCAGCCTGAGTTAGACCATCCGTTAAAGTGGTATCGATACCCACCGATTCACCTGCCATAATTCTTATCCTCAAAATAAAGAGATATAAATCCAATTGCCGTTAATTTATGAACCTTGTTTTTTAAAGGCTCTTTTCTAAAACAACATCCCTATTGCTCCACTGAACAGTGTCAGATTTTTGGCACAATATCCCAACTCTGACTTTTTTCAAAGTCAGAGTTTCGCAAAGATATGCAAAACAAGACTTTATCAGAGCTTTCTGACACTGACTTGTTACAGGTTACGCAATGCACTCTGATTTCGCCACTCTTAAGACTGATATTCCCATGTTTTCTTTAAAAAAAACGTTAAAGGTGAGATATCTCACTAGCAAATACAACCTAACGCATAAAAATATCGGGAGAAAGCAGAGGGGAAGAAAATGATAGATATAAAAAAACCCGCTCAAAGAGCGGGTTTTTAAGTAACTTAATCAGTAACGATTATAGTACGTCAACTGCGTTAAGGTCAGCAAATGCTTGCTCTAGACGAGTAACCATTGAAGCTTGGCCTGCACGTAGCCATACGCGTGGATCGTAGTACTTCTTGTTTGGTGCATCTTCACCAGTTGGGTTACCGATCTGACCTTGTAGGTAATCGTGGTTTTCAGCTTCGAACTTACGGATACCATCCCAAGTAGCCCACTGTGTATCAGTATCGATGTTCATTTTGATCACACCGTAGCCGATAGATTCACGGATTTCTTCTAGAGAAGAACCTGAACCGCCGTGGAATACGAAGTTTAGAGAGTTCGCTGGAAGACCGAATTTCTCAGAAACGTGCGCTTGAGAATCACGTAGGATAGTTGGAGTTAGTACAACGTTACCTGGCTTGTATACGCCGTGTACGTTACCGAAAGATGCTGCGATAGTGAAACGGTGGCTGATTGCGCTTAGTTTCTCGTATGCGTATGCAACGTCTTCTGGAGAAGTGTATAGCTCAGACGCATCCATATCAGAGTTGTCAACGCCGTCTTCTTCACCACCAGTACAACCTAGTTCGATTTCTAGAGTCATGTTCATTTTAGCCATGCGCTCTAGGTACTTAGCAGAAATTTCGATGTTCTCTTCTAGAGACTCTTCAGAAAGGTCGATCATGTGAGAAGAGAATAGTGGCTTACCAGTTTGCGCGAAGTACTCTTCACCAGCGTCTAGTAGACCGTCGATCCAAGGAAGTAGTTTCTTAGCTGCGTGGTCAGTGTGTAGGATTACTGGAACACCGTAAGCTTCAGCTACAGCGTGAACGTATTTCGCACCAGCAACAGCACCTAGGATTTGAGCTTCTTGACCTTCAAGTTTTAGACCTTTACCAGCAAAGAAAGCAGCGCCACCGTTAGAGAACTGAACGATAACTGGAGCTTTAACTTTTGCAGCTGCTTCAAGTACTGCGTTTACAGAGTCAGTACCCACACAGTTTACTGCTGGAAGTGCAAAGCTGTTTTCTTTTGCAACTTCAAATACTTTCTGAACGTCATCGCCAGAGATAACACCTGGTTTTACGAAGTCGAAGATCTTAGACATGGATGTAATCCTATTTATCTGTCGTTTTTAAACAAAACTTGTTAAGTTGAAAATCTTGCAAACGTTTGCTCACAACTGAGGCTATTCTAGCAGAGTTCCTCACACGTTGCAGCAAACAAGAAAGCGGGAGAATCACTCCCCCGCTTTGCTTTAATTACTTAGCGCGTGCTTCTAGCATTTCTACTGCTGGAAGAACTTTACCTTCTACGAACTCAAGGAAAGCGCCGCCGCCAGTAGAGATGTAAGATACATCCGCTTTGATACCGAACTTGTCGATAGCTGCTAGCGTGTCACCACCGCCTGCAACAGAGAAGCCTTCAGAAGCTGCGATAGCTTCAGAGATACCTTTAGTACCTGCTTCGAAGTTCTTGAATTCGAATACGCCTACTGGACCATTCCATAGGATAGTCTTAGCGTTTTTAAGGATTTCAGCTAGTTCAGCTGTTGAATCTGGACCAAGGTCGAAGATCATGTCGTCGTCTTGTACTTCAGAAACGTGCTTAATTTCAGCTTCTGCGTTCTCGTCGAATGCTTTCGCACATGCAACGTCAGTTGCTACTGGAATTGCACACTCGTCCATTAGCTTCTTAGCTGTTTCAACTAGGTCTGCTTCGTATAGAGACTTACCAACGTTGTGGCCAGCAGCTGCGATGAATGTGTTAGCAATACCACCACCAACAACGAGTTGGTCAGCGATTTTAGATAGAGACTCAAGAACCGTTAGCTTAGTAGAAACTTTTGAACCACCTACGATAGCAACCATTGGACGAGCTGGCTTGTCCATTGCTTTGCCTAGCGCTTCTAGTTCGTTCGCTAGTAGAGGACCAGCACATGCTACGTCTGCGTGCATACCAACGCCGTGAGTAGATGCTTGAGCACGGTGAGCCGTACCGAATGCGTCCATTACGAATACGTCACATAGTGCTGCGTATTTCTTAGATAGCTCTTCGTCGTTTTTCTTTTCGCCTTTGTTGAAGCGAACGTTTTCAAGAACAACAAGTTCACCCGCATTTAGCTCTAGGCCATCTAGGTAGTCTTTTGCTAGCTTCACTTCGCAATCTAGTGCGTCGTTTAGGTAGTTAACAACTGGTTGTAGAGAGAACTCTTCAGCGTATTCACCTTCAGTTGGGCGACCTAGGTGAGACGTAACCATTACTTTAGCGCCTGCTTCTAGGCAGTGCTTAATAGTTGGAAGAGATGCGATGATACGTGCATCCGAAGTTACTTTACCGTCTTTTACTGGCACGTTTAGGTCAGCACGGATAAATACACGTTTACCTGCAAGATCCAGGTCAGTCATCTTGATTACAGACATGATGTGTCCTCTCAAATATTTAATAATTAAAGTTTTTGAAAACTCGGCAACCCTGCCAAGCCTGTTAATTCTTCAAACTGGTTATAGATATGGAGATATTATGGATTTATTTCAAGGCTAGAAATAAAAATTCTCCATCACTTCTTCGTCATTACTGTTCCACTTGCGAAGAAGCTTGCATTGCTAAGGCAGTATCCAGCATCCGGTTAGCAAAGCCCCATTCGTTGTCGCACCAAACGAGCATTTTTACGAGTTGCCCGTTACTCACTCTAGTCTGGCTTCCATCCACAATCGCACTATGGGGGTCGTGGTTAAAGTCGATGGAAACGAGTGGCGATTCAGTATAGTCAACAATGTTACGTAATGTACACTGAGATGCGTTAACAATGGTTTGATTTACGTCATTAACTTTCACATTTGTACTAATTGTGACACTTAAATCCATTGCAGTGACGTTAACCGTTGGAACACGAACAGAAATTGCTTCGAATTTGTTGGAAAATTTCGGGAAGATCCTTTCAATCCCCTTATGCAACTTAGTGTCCACCGGAATAATAGATTGGCTTGCAGCACGGGTACGGCGTAAGTCGTTATGATACGCATCAATTACTTGTTGATCGTTCATGGACGAATGAATTGTGGTAATGGTGCCAGACTCTATGCCGAAGGCTTCGTCTAGTACTTTAATGATGGGAACGATACAGTTGGTGGTGCAAGAGCCATTGGAGACAACACGGTGCTCGTCTTTCAGAGTTTCGTGGTTCACGCCATAGATAATCGTATTATCTAGGTCGTTTGCGCCCGGGTGCGAAAACAGTACTTTCTTCGCGCCTGCTTCTATATGCGCTTGCCCATCCGCTTGCGAACCAAATACGCCAGTGCAATCCAAGACAATATCAACTTCTAAATCACGCCAAGGAAGTAATTCGATTTCGGAGAGATGGAGAATGCGAATGGAATCATATTCACCGCTGTCATGATGAACATGCAAATGTTCTTGGTCATGGGAAATTTTTTTACCAAAGCGACCATGACTGGTGTCATATTGCAGTAGGTGTGCCATCGCCTCTGGCTGTGCTAGTTCGTTTACCGCCACAACCTTGATCTGCTGGTGTTTTCCGCTTTCATACACCGCTCGCAGAACATTACGACCTATACGTCCAAATCCATTGATCGCAACCTTTAGCATTTATCCTTCGCCCTACCAAAAATTTCGTGTCACAGATACTACCTGATCAGGCTGACAAACGCACCTGTTGAATCAAAGTAAAGCAGGATTAAAAAAAGGTCGAGACTATGCTCGACCTTATTACAACGATAGATAATTAAAATGCGACGTCTAAACCTAACCAGTAGCGACGACCATCTTCAATATATCCGTATTCTTCGTAACTGATTTCCTCGTCCAGCAAGTTATAGATAGCGCCTTTAATACGAGTATTGTCGGTTAACTGGTATGTCACACCGGCGTCCACAAAGGTATAAGCTGGCTCTACGATACTGTTTCTTGATGGGCCAGTAACCGGATCCATTTCTTTACCTCGGTACGTGACTTTCGCCCAGCTCTCTAGATCTGTTGTCGTTTGCCAAGTCACATCCACATTAAACAGATGCTTTGGTAACTGCTGCAGCGGCATGCCTTTGTATTCACCTGTTTTTTGCTCTGAGTCGGTAAATGTGTAGCTCGAGCTGAGGTAAATGGTTTCCGTTAATGGCGATGCTAAGGTCGCTTCAATACCTTGTGTGACCGCTTCGTCCACGTTAATGCGGTACGTTGGATCTGCACCCCATTGGTTTGGTCCATCTGTACAGATGGTATCTGGACAAACAACACGTGTGATCTTGTCTTTGAACTCATTATGGAACGCAGTCAAAGAGACATCTAAACCAGAGTCACCTTGATACAAGACACTGATTTCTTTGTTTAGCGACGTTTCAGGGTCAAGGTCTGGGTTACCGTAGATATTACCGCCGCCACTGACTTGCGCCCAACCAGGAGTAATTTCACGTAATTGCGGAGAACGGAAACCTGTTGCCACACCGCCTTTCACCGTCCAAGACGGATCAACTCGCCATACACCGTAAACACGCGGACTAAAGTGCGCGCCATAGTTTTCGTCATGATCTAGACGACCACCAAGCGTAACGCTAAACGGATCAGCGATTCTCCATTCATCTTCAATGAAAACAGCCCACTGCGTATTCGATGTTTCAGTCTTCGATGACGCTTTGTTGGAGGTGAAATCCTCAAGCTCTGCATGAGTGGCGTCCACACCCGTCGTCAACGTATGGTTTCCGATACCAGTCACCAAGCTCGATTTGAACGTGGTGTTGGTGATCGTCATCTCACGAGATTTGTTCTCGCTCTCTTCTCGCTGTAAGTAAGTATCTGAAATGCCAATCGAATCCCAATCACCGTTGTGGCTTACCGTTACGTAATTACGACGATATTCATTCAGTGAGTCTTCACACCCACCACGACACCCAGTGGTCGGCACTGAAAGGCCCACATTACCACGACGACTTTGTGCCGACGTGCCACCTTCTAATTGCACCGAATGGCGCTCATTAATCTGGTAAGTCAGTTTTGAAGAGATACTCTGCATATCTTTATCTTCATAACCGTATTCGATGTCATCTTCTTCTCTGGTTGTGTACTGACCATATACTTGGAGAGATAAATTTTCAGCCAACGGACCATTAACGAAAAAGTTCGCGCTCTGCTCTCCCCCTGAGCGACTATTCTCTTGTAGTACCGTGCCCAGTTGAACATTACCTGTCCACTCTAGCGCATCTTTTCGTGTGATGACGTTAATCACACCACCAATCGCATCAGAACCGTAAAGCGTCGACATTGGGCCACGAATAACTTCGATTCGCTCAATCGCTTGAAGAGGAGGTAACCAACCTTGTTCGATACCAGGACCGTCACTATTTGGACGAGTTTCACGCGTGCTTTGACGTTTACCGTCGACCAGTATCAAAGTGTATTTAGAACCCATACCACGGATACTAATGTCGGTGGTATCACCACCACCTGTCACGACAACACCTGGCACACTTTTTAGTGCATCAGTCACATCGCGGTAATAACGGGAGTCCAACTCCTCACGTGAAATAACACTAATACTTGCAGGCGCGTCCGCTTGAGATTGCTCGTAGCTTGATGCAGTTACAACCACTGTTTCCATTTTAGAAACTGCATCATTGGCAAAAACATGAGGGACACTGACGAAGGCTAAAATACCAGTTGCGGTAATAACTGGCAGTCTAAGAGTAGACATCTACATCTCCATAATTGATAATGATTATTATTTTCGAAAGTGAATTATTCACAAATAGAATGAGATGCATAGTGAGAGTTATGGAACGGTTCTTTCCATTTATGGAACTCGTACATAACGCAGTAAGGAGTAAAAGAAATATGCACGACTTAGCATCAATTAGAGCCTTTGATGCGCTCAATCAGCATAAAAGTTTGACAGCCGCTGCTAAAGCCCTTAATCAGCCAAAATCAACGCTAAGTCGTCGCTTGGCACAATTAGAAGAAGACTTCGGTCAGGCTCTAACCGCCAGACAAGGTAATCGATTAGTTCTGACAAGAGCTGGAGAGATCTTTGCCCACTACAGCCGCCAGATTCTTGAGTTAAGTGAAGAGAGTTATGATGCACTTCAAGGTTTAACGAACCAAGTTTCAGGGCCACTGCATATTGTTTGTCACACTGCCTTAGTTAGAAGCTGGCTCGGCGGCGTACTCAATCGTTTTCTTGCTGATAATCCCGATGTTAGAGTTCAACTTACCAGTGACTTTTCTGAGGCGCATCATGACCCAGATTTGTTCATCTGGCTCGGTGAACGTAAAGAGCTAGACTGGCGAAAAGAAGTGCTGGGGGTATTTCGCTATACGCCTTTTGCCTCTCCAAATTATCTAAAACAACATGGGCCTATACCGCACCCCAAAGAACTTGAAGCACATCCATGGATCGATTTTGGTTCAGTGCAAGAAAATGGATTGATGCTAGCACACCCTCAACACGGTGGGTTCTTTTTAGAACCCTTTGTTAGTCGCTTATACAGCGACAACATAGCAATGCAAATAGACAGTATCGCGAATGGTCATGGTATTGGACTGCTGCCGACTTGGACAGCATGCGGCTATGAGAAACATCACCCAGGGCGAATCACACCATGCTTAGAAGGTTGGGTTTCTGAGCCTATTTCCATTAACTGCTATACACCAGCAGGACGACCACCACTGCGCTTATCCGTACTTTTAGACTGCATTCACCAAAGCATTCCACAAGGTTGGAAAACCTGACAAAAATAAAAAGGCCATCATAATGATGGCCTTTCTAACTTTAGCATCTAACAGTTGTCGTTTACGTTCGACTGTTTAGATGGTCCTGCAATTACGCTAGCAATTCTTTAGCTGTGTTCACTACGTTTTCAGTCGTGAAGCCAAACATCTCGAATAGCTGACCAGCAGGTGCTGATTCACCGAATGTTGTCATACCGATGATGCGACCGTCGAAGCCTACGTACTTGTACCAGAAATCCGCAATGCCCGCTTCAATAGCGATACGTGCCGTTACGTCTGATGGCAGTACAGATTCACGGTAAGCAGCGTCTTGTTTATCGAATGCATCTGTTGATGGCATTGAAACAACGCGTACTTTCTTGCCTTCTGAAGTTAGTTGCTCAGCGGCTTTCACTGCAAGCTCAACCTCAGAACCTGTTGCGATAAGGATTAGCTCAGGCTTACCTTCGCTATCTTTCAGGATGTAAGCACCTTTCGCGATGTCTGCGACTTGTTCAGCAGTACGCTCTTGTTGCGCTAGGTTTTGACGAGAGAAGATAAGTGCAGTTGGTGCATCTTTACGTTCAATCGCTAGTTTCCATGCAACTGCAGACTCAACTTGGTCACATGGGCGCCATGTGCTCATGTTTGGAGTTACACGTAGAGACGCCATTTGCTCAACAGGTTGGTGAGTTGGGCCATCTTCGCCAAGACCGATCGAATCATGCGTGTAAACTTGGATGTTCTGAATTTTCATCAGCGCAGCCATACGCATTGCGTTACGAGCGTATTCCATGAACATTAGGAATGTTGCGCCGTAAGGAACGAAACCACCGTGCAATGCGATACCGTTGATGATAGCAGTCATACCGAATTCGCGTACACCGTAGTGGATGTAGTTGCCAGAGAAGTCCTCCGTTTCTAGAGACTTAGAACCAGACCACATGGTCAGGTTAGAAGGCGCTAGGTCAGCAGAACCACCCATAAACTCAGGAAGCATTTGACCAAACGCTTCTAGTGCATTTTGCGATGCTTTACGTGATGCAATGTTCGCTGGGTTTGCTTGAAGATCGGCAATGATTTGGTTCGCTTTTTCTTCCCATTGTGCAGGAAGTTCGCCGTTTAGACGACGTTTAAGCTCTGCCGCTTCAGCAGGGTAAGCTGCAGCGTATGCTTCGAATTTTTCATTCCAAGCTGCTTCTTTCGCGGCGCCCGCTTCTTTTGCATCCCACTCAGCGTAAACATCTGCCGGGATCTCAAATGGGCCGTACTCCCAACCTAGGTATTCGCGAGCCGCTTGGATTTCATCGTGACCTAGTGGTGCACCGTGACAGTCGTGCGAACCAGACTTGTTAGGAGAACCGAAACCGATAATTGTTTTGGTACAGATAAGCGTAGGACGTGGGTCCGCTTTTGCTGCTTCAATTGCTGCGTTGATCGCGTCTGAGTCGTGACCATCGACTGCTGGGATTACATGCCAGCCGTACGCTTCAAAACGCTTAGGTGTATCGTCAGAGAACCAACCATCAACGTGACCGTCGATAGAGATGCCGTTGTCATCCCAGAATGCAATCAGCTTGCCTAGACCAAGAGTACCTGCAAGAGAGCATGCTTCATGCGAGATGCCTTCCATTAGACAGCCGTCACCCATGAACACATACGTAAAGTGGTCAACGATATCGTGACCTTCTTTGTTGAACTGTGCCGCTAGTGCTTTCTCTGCGATCGCCATACCAACAGCGTTAGTGATGCCTTGACCTAGAGGACCCGTTGTTGTCTCGATACCAGGCGCGTAGCCGTACTCTGGGTGACCTGGGGTTTTTGAGTGCAATTGACGGAAGTTTTTCAGATCGTCAATAGATAGCTCGTAACCGCTTAAGTGCAGTAGAGAGTAAATAAGCATTGACCCATGACCGTTTGACAGCACAAAGCGATCGCGGTCGGCCCACTCTGGGTTTGAAGGGTTATGGTTTAGGTGAGAGCGCCAAAGAACTTCAGCGATATCAGCCATACCCATTGGTGCGCCTGGGTGGCCTGAGTTAGCTTGTTGAACACCATCCATGCTTAGAGCACGAATTGCATTGGCAAGATGTTTACGAGACGACATGTCTGCTCCTGAGTACATTAAGCGAAACGAAAAGTAGGTCATAATTCTCTCAAAGCCCTGTTGGGTGTGCAAACGTTTTCCAGTCCAAAACCTCACAAATATTGCACCTTTCGCGCCAAATCGTTCGAAGTTCTTAAAATTATCAATAAATCAGGCAAACGTTTGGTTATAACAAAAACCAAAAAAGAGCTTGTAATTCGAGCAATCAAATTTAGAATAGACGTCTAGATGTAGATACACCTACAAAAATTAGTATTAATTTGCGCTGGAGAGTTTATCATTCCCCAGTTTTAAACCAGATATAGTGGAGCTAACATGGCTAAGCACCTGTTTACTTCTGAGTCAGTATCAGAAGGTCATCCAGATAAAATTGCAGACCAGATTTCTGATGCGGTTCTTGACGCGATTCTAGAGCAAGATCCAAAGGCTCGTGTTGCATGTGAGACTTACGTTAAAACCGGTATGGTAATGGTGGGTGGTGAAATCACGACTTCAGCATGGGTAGACATCGAAGAGTTAACTCGTGAAACCGTTCGTGAAATCGGCTACGTACATTCAGATATGGGCTTTGACGCAGATTCTTGTGCGGTACTAAACACAATCGGTAAACAGTCGCCAGATATCAACCAAGGTGTTGATAAAGCTGACCCTAAAGAACAAGGTGCAGGCGACCAAGGCATCATGTTTGGTTACGCTTGTAACGAAACTGAAGTACTAATGCCAGCGCCAATTACTTACTCTCACCGTCTTGTTCAAAAGCAAGCAGAAGTTCGTAAAAACGGCACACTACCTTGGTTGCGTCCTGATGCAAAATCTCAGGTAACATTCCAATACGATCAAGGTAACATCGTTGGTATCGACGCGGTTGTTCTTTCAACTCAACACTGTGACTCAATCTCAACTTCAGACCTGCGTGAAGCGGTAATGGAAGAGATCATTAAGCCAGTGCTACCTTCTGAGTGGATCAACAAAGAAACAAACTTCTTCATTAACCCAACCGGTCGCTTCGTAATCGGTGGTCCTATGGGTGACTGTGGCCTAACTGGTCGTAAGATCATCGTAGATACCTACGGCGGCGCAGCTCGTCACGGTGGCGGTGCGTTTTCTGGTAAAGATCCATCAAAAGTTGACCGTAGTGCAGCATACGCAGCACGCTACGTAGCGAAAAACATCGTAGCGGCAGGCATGGCTGACCGTTGTGAGATCCAACTTTCTTACGCAATCGGTGTTGCTGATCCAACGTCTATCATGGTGGAAACGTTCGGTACTGAGAAAGTATCTCACGACATCATCATTGAAGCGGTTCGTCAATTCTTCGACCTACGTCCATACGGTCTACAAGAAATGCTTAACCTTCTTCAACCTATCTACAAGAAGACAGCGGCTTACGGTCACTTCGGTCGTGAAGAATTCCCGTGGGAAGCGACAGACAAAGCTGCACTTCTACGCGATTTCGCTGGCATCAAATAATCAAGCCAAGCAAGAATCAATCAAGCCCTCGCCTATGGCGGGGGCTTTTTATTTTCAGCAACTTTTATCCAGCCATTTCGGCTCATACCGCCCTGCCCCACAAAGCAGTCCTGTTTCTCCCTCATTTTTATACCGAATAAATTTTAAGCAATTATTTGTAAATTATCCCATCTCCGCCAATAGTTAAAATATTGTTAACTCCAATTTAAATAGAGACGTCGGATGCTGGCGACTGTGGAAGCAACACTTAAGTAAAGACATGAGTCAGGCATCTTTATGGCCGATACCAAACTAAGCCAATGCTCAGATGTAAACTTGAAAAAGTCGCTTCAAGTTTGACTGAACAAAAACCGCTGTCAGTTGGTATAAGCGGATAATGTGGGAATAAATCAAGGAGGAGTTATGCCTCGAACTGTTAATCCATCGGACTTCCACAACAAACGAAAGGAAGTGCCAGACAACGAATACGCCAGAACCATACCGTGCAATACGGTCAATCTTTCTGCACCTTTTCATTGGCTCGCATTAGGTCTGCATGATTTCGTGCGAATGCCGCTTATTAGTGCTTTCTATGGCATCTGTTTTATGGCTGCTGCGATAGGCATTGTTTTGCTCGTACAGTGGCAAGGCACACACTTAGTCGTCATGCCCAGTTTGATTGTTTACATGTTAATCGGTCCGTTTCTCGCGCTGGGCTTGTATGATGCCAGTTGGGAGAGAGAGCGCGGACACAAAGCAAGCTTGTTCCATTCAATGAAAGCGATCGGTCGTAACTCAACATCTCAATGGGCGTTCGCCGTGTTACTCGCAGTGTGTATGATATTTTGGATGCGCATTGCCGCTCTACTTCATGCACTCTACCCTTCTGTTCAAGGGGCACCTTTAAGTGAGTTCCTACCCTTCCTTGTCATCGGCTCTTTAGTTGGCTTTGTTTTGGCTTGTGTGGTGTTTAGCATTTCAGCCTTTTCTATTCCGCTCATGATGGAGCGTCGCGTAGACATGATGACCGCTGTATTTACCAGCTTTAATGCCGTGAAATCCAACATTCCAGCAATGATTGTTTGGGCAGCGATCATCTGCGGCGGTATTCTTATCGGCTTTGCGACCTACGGGATCGGAATGTTGTTTACCATGCCAATTCTAGGCTACGGTACATGGCACGCTTACCATGCCACCATCAAGAAAAAACACACACCATAATTAACTGATGCTATGATCTGGCCCTCGCAAATGCGGGGGCTTTTTTATTTGATTTATCGAGGTGAATTGTGGATATAGAACTCAGCTATAAAGCCAAGCAAGTGATGGCGGGCTGTATCGCGATGGCGGAACAAGCTTTCAAACGTTCTTTCCCGATTCCAACAATCACCTTCGACGTCCGTGGGAAAGCGGCAGGAAAAGCCTACCTTCAATTAAATCAAGTACGCCTAAACCCTGTTTTATTTCGCGAAAACACCCAAGCATTCTTAGATGAAGTCATTCCTCATGAAGTAGCACACCTGATTACTTATCAGGTTTACGGGCGAGTTAGGCCTCACGGTAAAGAATGGAAAGGCGTCATGGAAGCCGTATTTAACGTACCAGCCAAAACCACTCACAGCTTTGAAGTAAAATCCGTTCAAGGTAAAACCTTTGAGTATCGTTGTGGTTGTATGACCTACCCTCTATCGATTCGCCGTCATAATAAAGTGCTGCGCAAAGAGGCGACGTACTCTTGTCAAAAATGTCGCCAACCACTTAACTTCACCAGCATTCAATTATCGTAGCCCTTACCTCATAGTGTTACTTGCGTTCCCAAAATAAAGATCGAGTTGGTCAAAACCTTCCCTTCGCCACTTATTGTTAACTTACTCATCACTAAAGCTATTTTATGCGTGTTATCATGAATAAAGTCATACTTTATAAAGACTTTTATCATGAAATACTTACTCTCTCTGTTGCTTATCGCGCTTTCTAGCACTGCGATTGCCGCGCCACCGAGCTCATTCTCTGCTGCCAAACGTGAGGCGGTCAAAATTTATCAAGACCATCCAACAAGCTTCTACTGTGGCTGTAACATTCAATGGCAAGGCAAGAAAGGCTTACCCGATTTAGCCTCTTGCGGCTACCAAGTCCGTAAACAAGAAAAACGGGCTGCACGAATCGAATGGGAGCACGTTGTTCCTGCGTGGCAATTTGGCCACCAGCGTCAATGCTGGCAAGATGGCGGACGTAAAAACTGTAAGAAAAAAGACAAAACTTTTCGTTTGATGGAAGCAGACTTGCACAACCTAACTCCTGCTATTGGTGAAGTAAACGGTGACCGTTCGAACTACAACTTCAGCCAATGGAACGGTATGGATGGCGTGAGTTATGGTCGCTGTGAGATGCAAGTGAACTTTAAGCAGCGTAAAGTCATGCCACCAGACCGTGCGCGTGGCTCAATTGCTCGTACCTATCTATACATGAGCAAAGAGTACGGTTTCAAACTGTCGAAGCAGCAAACGCAATTAATGAGTGCTTGGAACAAAACCTATCCTGTCGATAAATGGGAATGTGAGCGTGACGAGCGCATTGCAAAAGTACAGGGCAATCACAACCCATTTGTTCAAGAAGCCTGCCGCGCACTGTAACCTCCGACCTCGAAGCGTTTCAATTACTGATATTGAAACGCTTCTTGCCCCTTGTTTTTTCGGTGCAAAGCATCCATGTTAGGGTTTAAGTTTATTCTCTTGCTGGAAATCTCATGCGTACCCCTCGAATTTATCATCCAGAAACCATTCATCAACTTGGCTCACTTGCTTTAAGTGACGACGCAGCAGGCCATATCGGTCGTGTTTTGCGCATGAAAGAAGGCCAAGACGTTCTCCTTTTTGACGGCAGTGGCGCAGAGTTCCCAGCGGTTATCAGTGAAGTCAGCAAGAAATCAGTTTTGGTTAACATCACCGAGCGTGTAGAAAGCAGTATTGAATCCCCTTTAGATCTGCACCTTGGCCAAGTCATTTCACGTGGCGATAAGATGGAGTTCACCATCCAAAAGTCTGTTGAACTTGGCGTCAATACCATCACTCCTCTGATTTCTGAACGTTGTGGTGTCAAGCTTGACCAAAAGCGTTTTGAGAAAAAACTCGCGCAATGGCAGAAAATCGCCATCAGTGCCTGTGAACAATGTGGGCGTAATGTCGTGCCCGAAATTCGTCCAATTATGAGCTTGGAAGAGTGGTGTCAAGAAGAGTACGATGGTTTAAAGCTTAACCTTCACCCTCGTGCTAAATACTCAATCAACACTTTGCCAACCCCGGTTGAAAAAGTGCGCCTACTGATCGGTCCTGAAGGCGGTTTATCGTCTGAAGAAATCGAGATGACTCGAGAATACCAATTTGAAGAAACGCTACTCGGCCCTCGCGTTCTGCGTACCGAAACAGCGGCTCTGACAGCAATTACAGCCTTACAAGTTCGTTTCGGCGATCTTGGTTAAACGGAGAAAAATAATGATCAAACTCGGTATCGTAATGGACCCAATTTCGTCCATTAACATCAAAAAAGACTCTAGCTTTGCCATGATGCTTGAAGCGCAACGACGCGGCTATGAAATCCACTACATGGAAATGAATGATCTGCATCTCGATCAAGGCGTTGCCATTGCAGATACTAAAGTGGTAGAACTAAAAGAAGATCCAAACGGTTGGTACGAGTTCAAATCAGAGCAAACTATCGAACTGTCTGAGCTAGACGCGGTGCTAATGCGTAAAGATCCTCCGTTTGATACTGAATACATCTACGCGACTTACATCCTTGAGCGTGCAGAAGAACAAGGTGCACTGATCGTTAACAAGCCTCAAAGCTTACGTGATTGTAACGAAAAGCTGTTTACAGCATGGTTCCCAGAGCTGACACCTACAACTATCGTGACGCGAAAAGCAGAGAAAATTAAAGAATTTCGTGAAAAACATGGTGATGTCATCCTGAAACCGCTTGATGGTATGGGTGGCGCGTCCATCTTCCGTGTGAAAGAAAACGATCCAAACGTCTCTGTGATCATCGAGACATTGACTAACCACGGTCAAAACTACGCAATGGCACAAACCTTCGTGCCAGACATCAGCAACGGTGACAAACGTATCCTAGTGGTAGATGGCGAACCTATGCCTTACTGTCTAGCACGCATTCCTGCTAAAGGCGAAACGCGCGGCAACCTAGCCGCTGGTGGTACTGGTGAAGCTCGTCCGCTAAGCGAAACCGACCTCAAAATTGCGCAAACCGTTGCTCCGACACTGAAAGAAAAAGGCCTTATCTTTGTTGGCCTTGACGTAATTGGCGACAAGCTAACAGAAATCAACGTCACCAGCCCAACCTGTATTCGCGAAATTGAAGCAGCTTTTGATATCTCAATCACAGGCAAGCTGATGGATGCGATTGAGCGTCGAGTAAAAGGCGAATAACTCAAACTGTATTACAGTTAATAGAGAGCGTAGTACATTAACTTAAGCAAACTCATGCACATACCTAGATGGTAAATTGTATGATGTTTGCTTAAGGGCATTTACGAGAGTTAAGGGTCAGTATGAGTATGAATCTCACAAATCACTTTTTGGTTGCCATGCCTGGGATGAAAGATCCGTACTTTCAAAACAGCGTGATCTACGTTTGTGAGCACAACGAAGACGGCGCTATGGGGCTGATGATCAATGCTCCTGTTGATATCACCGTCGGCAACATGCTCAAGCAGGTGGAAGTTCAGCCAGTACACCCGCGCCTATTTGAAGCCAGTCTAGATAGACCAGTCTACAATGGCGGCCCAATCTCGGAAGATCGTGGTTTTATTTTGCATAAACCCAAAGATTACTACGAGTCCAGCGTCCAAATGACCGATGACCTCGCGGTAACCACTTCGCGTGATATTCTGTCGGTGTTAGGAACAGAAGCAGAACCAAGTGATTACTTAGTGGCACTTGGCTACTCCGGTTGGAGTGCAGGCCAATTAGAAAGTGAGCTGGTCGAAAACTCTTGGCTCACCATTGAAGCAACGCCTGAAATTATCTTTAATACACCAATCAACGAGCGTTGGAAGAAAGCGGTCGAAAAGCTGGGCATCGACCCAAGTCACCTTTCAGCAGACTCTGGACATGCTTAGTCCAAATATACAGTTACATTAGATAGAGACACCTTATGTCACGCACAATTATGGCTTTTGACTTTGGAACCAAAAGCATTGGTAGCGCTATTGGCCAAGAAATTACTGGTACAGCTTCCCCATTAAAAGCCTTTAAAGCCAATGACGGTATTCCAAACTGGGACGATATCGAAAAGCAAATCAAAGAGTGGCAACCAGATTTGCTAGTGGTCGGCTTACCGACCGATCTGCATGGTAAAGACCTTGAGACCATAACCCCTCGTGCACGAAAATTTGCTAAGCGTCTGCAAGGCCGATACGGATTGCCAGTTGAACTGCATGATGAGCGTTTATCTACTGCAGAAGCTCGTGCGGAGTTGTTCAGCATGGGCGGCTACAAAGCCCTATCGAAAGGTAATGTTGACTGCCAGTCAGCGGTGGTGATTCTAGAAAGCTGGTTTGAAGCCCTTTGGGGTGAGTAAACACTTCAAGCACAATGAAAAAAGGTTGGCTTCTGCCAACCTTTTTTGTTTCTGGATTGGATTAATCCATATCGATCTTAACGTTTGCCAAACTGCCCGTAGAGAATGCTTCACCACGCTGCGTTTTCAACATCAAGCGCAGATCATTTGCCGAGTCGGCACTATGTAGTGCATCCTCTTCGCTGATCTTACCTTGCATCACTAACTTATAAAGAGATTGATCGAACGTCAGCATACCAAACTCATTTGAGCGAGCCATGGTTGACTTCAACTCATGTAAATCTCCGCGACGAATCAAATCCGACACACGTGGGCTATTTAGCAAGATCTCAAATACACCATGACGTCCCTGCCCATTTTTATCTCGGATCAGCTGCTGACCAACCACGCCTTTTAGGTTCATCGACAAATCGAACAAGAATTGTTCTTTTTGATCTTTCGGTACCAAGTGAAGAATGCGCTCTAAAGCTTGGTTTGCATTGTTGGCGTGCAACGTTGCCATACACAGGTGACCCGTTTCGGCGAAGGTCATCGCGTATTCCATTGTTTCACGGCTACGGATCTCACCAATCAAAATCATATCTGGTGCTTGGCGCAGCGAGTTTTTAAGCGCAACTTCATAGCTTTCCGTATCTAACCCAACTTCGCGTTGAGTCACGATACAGCGCTTGTGTTCATGCACGAATTCGATCGGATCTTCGACCGTCAAAATGTGCCCGGTTTTATTGCTGTTTCGATAGCCTGTCATCGCCGCCATGGTGGTCGATTTACCCGATCCAGTAGCACCGACCACCAGCACCAAACCACGCTTAGCTATCGCCAAATCTTGCAACACTAACGGTAACTTTAACTGCTCAAAAGTAGGAATATTGGTTTCAATACGACGAATCACTGCGCCTGGTAACTCGCGTTGAAAAAAGGCACTCACACGGAAGCGACCACAATCTCTCACAATGGCAAAATTCGACTCGCGACTTTTACGAAATTCCTGACGCCGATCTGGTTCCATAGCGCTATCGAGTAATGCAGCCACATCACTCTCGGTAAGTTTTTCCCCTTGCGGACGCAATTCGCCATCCACACGAAATAGAATTGGCGCTCCAACCGTGATGTAAAGATCCGACGCTTTCAGCGCCAGCATGCCTTCGAGAAATTTATCTAGATCCATCTTCCGTATTCACCATTATCTGTATGAACGTTACGAGAATTGCTGCACTTCTAATCCGATCTTACTATCGACCTCTTCACGGGCAACCATGCCTTGCGCCATTAACTGACGAGCATTTTGCTCCATGGTTTGCATGCCGTGAGCCGCACCTGTTTGAATGATCGAATACATCTGCGCGACTTTGTCTTCGCGGATCAAGTTACGAATCGCAGGCGTTGCCATCATAATTTCATGGCATGCAATACGGCCACCACCATTACGCTTCAGAAGCTTTTGCGCGATAACCGAACGAAGGGACTCAGATAGCATCGAGCGGACCATATCTTTATCACTACCAGGAAACACATCGATAATACGGTCAATGGTTTTTGCCGCCGAGCTGGTGTGCAACGTCCCGAAAACTAAGTGACCCGTTTCTGCCGCCGTTAAGGCAAGACTGATGGTTTCTTTATCACGCATCTCACCAACCAGAATAACGTCTGGGTCTTCGCGCAATGCACTACGCAAAGCATTTTGGAAACTATGGGTGTCACGGTGAACTTCACGCTGGTTGATCAAACATTTATTGTTGTTGTGAACAAATTCAATCGGATCTTCAATTGTGAGTACGTGCTTGTTGTGATTACGGTTAATGTAGTCAACAATGGCTGCTAAGGTCGTCGATTTACCTGAACCTGTTGGGCCAGTGACCAGAACTAAGCCTTTTTCAGCGTTCGCAATTTTTTTGAAGATCTCTGGCGCTTCTAGCTCTTCCAGAGTTGGAATGCTACTTGGAATGGTACGGAATACTGCCGCACAACCGCGAGATTGGTTGAAAGCGTTGACACGGAAACGGCCAACGTTATGCAACTCAAAAGAGAAATCGACTTCGAGTTTTTCTTCGAACTCACTGCGCTGGGCATCGTTCATGATTTCGAAAACCAAACGATGCACTTCTTGGTGTGTAAACGCTGGAATGCCTAGTTTTCTTACATCCCCATCAATACGAACCATTGGTGGGACACCTGCAGAAAGATGTAGATCCGAGGCATTATGTTTTACACTAAAATCCAGTAACTCAGTGATATCCATTTAAAATCCTTAAGTCTAAAGTACAGCTATGAGTAGTATTCAACAAAATATTGAACATATCACCTCTCAAATTCGATATGACGAGCAAAAATGTGGTCGAACTCCAGAGTCAGTGCAACTTCTAGCGGTAAGCAAAACTAAACCTGTCGAGGCAATTCTCGAAGCCTACCAAGCGGGACAAACCGCCTTTGGTGAAAACTACGTTCAAGAGGGCGTCAGTAAAGTTCAGCACTTTGCCGTGCATTATCCAGATAATCGAATCGAATGGCACTTCATTGGCCCGATTCAATCGAATAAATCGCGACTTGTTGCTGAACATTTCGATTGGGTTCACACCATCGATCGAACCAAGATTGCTCAACGCCTGAATGATCAGCGGCCAAGCGAACTTAAACCGCTACAAGTTCTGATTCAGGTTAACACCAGTGGTGAGACATCTAAATCTGGTGTCACTGAAGCGGAAGTATTCGAGCTGGCGGAGTTGATTTCTCGCCTACCCAACCTCACTTTAAGAGGGTTGATGTCGATTCCTGCCAACGTGTCTGACTACGAATCACAACTCCGTGAATTTCAGAAGTTGGCTACGTTGAAGCAAACACTCGAAGCACAGTTCCCAGAAATCGATACATTATCAATGGGAATGAGTGGTGATATGACCGCTGCAATCGAAGCTGGTAGTACAATGGTTCGTATTGGAACCGCTATTTTCGGCGCACGAGACTACAGCTAAATCAACAAAACGCTCACTCGCGACATAAGTTATGTCGTCAATCGTTAGAGCGTAAATGCGCAATCATCTTACTCGCCAATAGGAGCAGTAAGTAACAGCGGCGCCATTATACACCTGAGCGCACAACAAATTCTAAATATCATGATGGAAATCAGACAAATGGAACATAAAAAAATCGCCTTCATTGGTGCTGGCAACATGGTGAGAGCCATTGTTTCCGGCTTGGTTGCTAACGGATATCCAGCGCAAAACATTACCGCGACGGCTCCTTCAGAGGCTCGCCGCCTTCTGCTAGAACAAGATTTTGGCATCCGTACCACCAGCGATAACATCCAAGCTGCGACCGAGGCGGATGTGGTGGTATTGTCTGTAAAACCGCAAATGATGGCGGATGTCTGTAAACCACTGCAATCGATCGATTTCACTAATAAACTGGTGATTTCTATTGCCGCAGGCATCAACTGTTCACGATTGGATGATATGCTAGCCACCAAATTGAACTTGGTTCGTGTTATGCCAAATACGCCATCACAACTTGGGTTGGGTATGAGTGGGTTGTTCGCACCAACTCATGTAACCGAGCACGACAAAGCTTTTGCCGCAGAGTTAATGGAAGCGGTCGGTAAAGTATGTTGGGTTGAGCAAGAGTCTGGCATCAATAATGTGATTGCCGCAGCGGGCAGTGCTCCAGCATACTTCTTCCTGTTTATGGAAGCGATGCAAGCAGAAGCGATTGCGCAAGGCTTTGATAAAGAGACCGCTCGACTATTGGTTCAGCAAGCGGCACTGGGCGCGGCCAGTATGGTGGTTAGCAACCCAGAAACTGAGCTATCGACCCTGCGTGAGAACGTAACTTCGAAAGGTGGGACAACGGCAGAAGCACTGCGTACATTCAACGAACATCAACTTTCAGATATTGTCGCTAAAGCCATGCAAGCTGCTGTGGCTCGCGCGGAAGAAATGGAAAAACTGTTTTAATTATTTGGATGAACTCCGTTTAGTATCATCCATCACTTGTTAAGGGTACCTTATGAATTCAATGAGTTTTCTCATCTCAACCCTATTTGACCTGTACATCATGGTCGTAATTTTGCGAATTTGGTTGCAAGCTGCGCGCGCAGACTTCTACAACCCATTCTCGCAATTTATAGTAAAAGCGACTCAGCCGGTCATTGGTCCATTGCGCCGCGTTATCCCTTCCGTGGGGAATATTGACCTAGCAACCGTGTTGTTTGCCTACGTGTTGTGTGTGCTTAAATTTGTCGTGCTTATCCTAATAGCTTCGAACGGTTCCGTCTCTTTCAGCGCTGACTTCTTATTCTTGGGCTTATTATCATTAATCAAAGCCGCAGGTGGCCTATTGTTCTGGGTACTATTGATCCGTGCAATTTTGAGCTGGGTAAGCCAAGGCCGCAGCCCTATCGAGTACGTATTCCATCAACTGACCGAGCCAATGTGCGCTCCAATCCGTCGTATTCTTCCGGCTATTGGTGGTCTTGATTTAAGCGTACTGGTGTTATTTATCGGCTTGCAGTTCGCGAACTTCTTAATGGGCGATATCATTGGTCCAATTTGGTTCCAGCTATAATGTCAGCTGCAGTTTGGCAAGATGGTGAGGACATCATCCTGAAGCTCTATATTCAACCTAAAGCTAGCCGCGATAAAATCGTTGGCTTGCATGGTGAAGAGCTAAAAATCGCCATTACTGCTCCACCTGTCGATGGCAAAGCTAATGCACACCTAACTAAGTTCTTAGCCAAGCAGTTTAAAATCGCTAAGGGTTTGGTTCACATAGAAAAAGGTGAATTAGGACGGCACAAACAAATTCGGATAGAATCGCCTACCCAGATACCGACAGAAATTAAAGCCATCATATGATGGCTTTTTATTTACGATTTTGTACCACACTTACTAATACCAACGACTGAGTACGCATTTTTTACCCCCTGACCAAGGTAAAATTGCAGCTATGGTTGTTTTATAACAAGTGCTTTGAGGAAGTAACAATGAGCAAATGGATTACCGCATTACTGATTAGCCTGTTGTCGTTACCAAGCTTCGCCGATCAGTTTAAAAATATGAAAGATATCGAAGTACACTATGTCGCGTTTAACTCAACATTCCTAACACCCAAAGTCGCACGTAGCTACGATATCAAACGTAATGGATACCTCGCTGTGGTTAATATTAGCGTGTTAGATAGAGCTTCATTGGGTAAACCAGCATTAGAAGCAAAAATTGCTGGACGCGCGAAGAACCTTATCGGCCAAACTCAGACCTTGACCTTTCGTGAAGTCAAAGAAGGCAATGCGATATACTATTTAGCCGAACTACCAATTACCCACGAAGAAACTTTTACTTTCGATATTGACGTAAAAGCTGGAAACAAAGGCTCAGGTAAGCTTAAATTCACCCAGAAGTTTTATGTTGAAGAGTAATTGGGTTGTGATGTTCCAAAAGCTTTTGGATCTAAGCAGGCTAAAAACCACTTATTAGTTAAAGAATATCTAGAGGAGAACGATTTGTTCTCCTCTATCACTATTAAAAGAGATTCCCATGAAAAAAATTGTGCTAGCAACTGGTAACCAAGGCAAAGTTCGTGAAATGGCAGATTTATTGTCTGACTTCGGCTTTGAAGTATTAGCGCAAAGTGAATTCAATGTATCGGAAGTAGCTGAAACGGGTACAACTTTCATTGAAAACGCAATCATTAAAGCTCGCCATGCCGCACAAGAAACAGGGCTTCCTGCCATTGCAGACGACTCTGGATTAGAAGTCGATTTCTTAAAAGGCGCTCCGGGCATTTACTCTGCACGTTACGCAGGCGAGAGCGCATCTGATCAAGAGAATCTAGAAAAATTGCTAGCGGCAATGGAAGGCGTACCAGAAGCAGAGCGTACAGCACGTTTCCACTGCGTATTAGTCCTCATGCGTCACGAGAACGACCCAACGCCTATCGTCTGTCACGGTAAATGGGAAGGCCGAATTCTAACTGAAGCACACGGTGAAAATGGCTTTGGCTACGACCCTATCTTCTTTGTTCCTGAAGACAACTGTGCGTCAGCCGAACTTGAACCTGCACGTAAGAAACAACTGTCTCACCGCGGTAAAGCGCTCAAGTCGTTGTTTGCTCAACTGTCTGAGCAAGTGTCTCAGTAATCACGAGCGAATTAGACCATGTTAACGCCCCCAGCACTCAGCTTGTATGTACACATCCCTTGGTGTGTGCAAAAGTGCCCGTATTGCGACTTTAACTCTCACGCGCTCAAAACCGAGATTCCAGAAGAAGAGTACATCAGTGCCCTTTTAGAAGATTTGGATACCGACATTGAGAAATACCGACTTAACGAAGCGCCACGTCCACTGCATTCAATCTTCATTGGTGGTGGTACGCCGAGTTTGATTTCGGCAGAAGGCATCGAGCGTCTACTTAAGGGCATTGAAGCGCGTATTCCGTTCAAGCCTGAAATCGAAATCACCATGGAAGCGAATCCAGGCACCATCGAAGCAGAGCGTTTTGTTGGCTACCGCAAAGCTGGTGTAACGCGTATCTCTATCGGCGTACAAAGCTTTGAGCAGCAGAAGCTTGAGCGTTTGGGGCGCATTCACGGCCAAGACGAAGCCGTCAATGCTGCTAAGCTGGCGCACCAAATCGGTTTGAACAGCTTTAACCTCGATCTCATGCACGGCTTACCTGATCAAAGCATCGAACAAGCCTTGGCAGATTTGGACAAAGCGATTGAGTTGGCACCGCCGCACTTGTCTTGGTATCAGCTGACCATCGAACCAAACACCATGTTCTACTACAAGCCACCAACGCTACCTGACGATGATGACTTGTGGGATATTTTCGAGCTCGGACACCAAAAACTTGCAGCCGCGGGTTATGTGCAATATGAAATCTCCGGTTACAGTAAGCCGGGCTATCAGTGTCAGCACAACCTCAACTACTGGCGCTTTGGTGATTACCTTGGTATCGGTTGTGGCTCTCATGGCAAACTCAGTTTTACCGACGGACGTATTATTCGAACGACAAAGGTAAAACACCCGCGAGGCTATTTAGCGGCTTATCAAAATATGGTCAAACCTTATCTGCATACGGAACATGTCGTCGCGGATGAAGATCGTCCATTCGAGTTCTTTATGAACCGATTCCGCTTAATTGAAGCCTGTCCGAAGCAAGATTACGTGGACACCACGGGCTTACCGCTTAGTACGATTCAAGAAACCATCAACTGGGCGATAGAAATGGGCTACCTGAGTGAAACGCCTACCCACTGGCAAATTACTGAAAAAGGGAAGCTCTTCCTTAATGATTTGCTCGAAGCCTTTATGGCCGAAGAAAGCGAAGAGTAACGCAACCCAAAAACAAAAAAAGCCTCTCAATTGAGAGGCTTTTTATTTAGAAACTGTGCCGTCCTAAATAAGGTTGACACATTTCTAACATTAGAAAATTGAACGGCCAATTCGCTCTGAGAGCAGCTCAAGCGCCTTAGTACCCGCAAGCGAGTTACCTGAAGGATCAAGCTCTGGAGACCATACTGAAATGGTCATTTCACCAGGTACTACCGCGATAATGCCACCACCAACACCAGACTTACCAGGCATACCAACGCGATAAGCAAACTCGCCCGCGCCATCATACAAGCCACACGTTGCTAACAGTGCATTAAGTTGTTTGGTTTGCACAGGAGAAACTACAGGCTTACCCGTTTGTACCGATGTGCCCTTGTTTGCTAAATAGCTAAACGTTTTAGCCAAATCGACGCAACTCATCTTCAGCGCACAAGCGTGGAAGTAGTTTTGTAGTACTGGAATCACTTCATTTTCGAAGTTGCCAAACGAACGCATGAGATATGCAATCGCCGCATTACGATCACCATGCATCATTTCGGATGCCGCAACGACTTTGTCATACACAATATGGGTATCACCAGAAAGCTGACGCACAAATTCCAACAGGCGCTGACGAGGTGCAGATAAGCGAGTTTGTAACAAATCTGCCACTACTATCGCTCCAGCATTTATAAATGGATTACGAGGAATACCTTGCTCCATTTCTAGCTGGATTAGCGAATTAAATGCCTGCCCCGAAGGCTCTTTTCCCACTCGAGACCAAATTTCTTCTTGCTTGTACAAGCACATCGCTAACGTCAAGCTCAATGCTTTTGAAATAGATTGGATAGAGAAAGGTTCATCGGCATCACCCGCCTTAATAACCTCACCTTCGTTGGTGTATACCGCAATACCTAACTTGTTGCTGGGTACTTTTGCCAGAGCAGGAATGTAATCAGCCACTTTACCTTGGCCGATTAAAGGGCGTACTTCCGCCAAAATATCTGTCAAAATTTCCACTGTCGGTTTCATTCTCTACCTTCTATTTACAAGAGAACTCGTTGAGCTCAGAGGTAAAAAAAGCCAACGTGTCGTTGGCTTTTCCATAGGGTTCGTTCGACTCAAGTCGATTATGGTTTTACTGCCACAATAATATTGCGGTTGATAGATTGATCAACACGGTGAAGATAACCGATGTAAGGCTCTTCTGAAAGTACCTTCCAACCTTGCTCTTCAAATAATGCCGCGACATCTTTCCATTTCAATGTGAATTCATTGAAAGACAACACCACTGAACCTTGCTTTTTCAATACCACTTTCCATGCAGGCAGAGCCTCTTTTAAAAGCTCTAGTGGACTACGGTTCAGTTTGCTGTCCTTGGCATTTTTGCTGCCGTGCTGCACGCCATAAGGCAGATCAGACACCATCACATCAACTGAGTTCTTTTTCACGACTTGATCAGCGATACGAGTATCAGCCGAATACAGCTTCATAAACTGAAGATTGCCTTGGTTGTAATCTTCTTTATTTGCTGCAGCTTCAACCACGAAACCATCCGCCACTTTCTTGCCACCCGCAGTGCGCTTTTCTTTGCTCACTTTGTGCTTAAAGCGGCCATTCTTCATGAACTTAACAATAAAGGTCTGGATCTCTTGCACCCACTTGGCGTTGATCTCAACCCCTACCACGTTCAAACCGTGGATCAAGCCTTCAAATAAGGTTGTACCTTTACCACACATTGGATCCATTAAGGTCAGTTGTTCACTTCCCGTATTGGACGCACTAATGCCGATATTCACCATCAAACGGGTAAACTGCTCATTTGTTTTCCCGGTGTAGCGCAAAATCTGGCTCATGCTTTCCGGGAAAGTGTTAAATACGGGCGCTTGAACTGGTCGAAGTAAACCATCTTCGCGCACTTCAAATAGCGCATAGTAAATCGAAGAGGCTGCGATTCTTCGCGCCTGCTCATCGGTTAGCGCTTCCTGACAAGAAAACACCAACGCAGCAGGTAAGCCAACGTCTTTACTACCAATTTCTGTCACATCCACGCCTTGTGAAGCTAAAATTGCTTTTAGTTCAGAACAGGCAATGGTCATTGCGCTATCAAAGTAAATTCGGTTATGACCCGGATTCGCTAATATCGCGTAATGGTACATCCCATGAACTCCTCTGGTTACGCAATACGCTTATATTTGATATCCCAAACACCGTGACCAAGACGGTGACCACGAGCTTCAAACTTCGTTAGCGGGCGATCGTCTGGACGAGGAACGAAATCACCATCTTTAGCAATGTTTTCGAAACCTGGCGCTTGGTTCATCACTTCAATCATGTGCTCTGCGTAGTTTTCCCAGTCGGTCGCCATGTGGAAAATACCTTCATTAGGGATAAGCTTCTCACGCACCATTTCCGCAAAACCTAATTGAACAATACGACGCTTGTGGTGACGCTTCTTATGCCAAGGGTCTGGGAAGAACAATTGCAGTGTCGATAAGCTGCCATTTGGGATCATGTGTTCGAATACTTCTACCGCATCGTGACACATTACACGCAGGTTAGTAATTCCCGCTTCGCGAGCATCGGCAAGACAAGCACCAACGCCTGGGCTATGAACTTCGATACCGATGAAGTTTTTCTCTGGCGCGTTCTTTGCCATTTCAACCAATGAAGCACCCATACCAAAACCGATCTCAAGCACTACTGGGTTATCGTTGCCAAACACCTCTTTCCAATCGAGAAGTTCAGCTTTGAAGTCAATACCCATCGTAGGCCAGCATTCATTCATCGCGCTCTCTTGACCTTTAGTCAAACGCCCTTCACGGCGTACAAAGCTGCGGATTTTGCGGATCAGCTTTCCGTCTTCGTTGTATTCGTTAGTGGTTACTTCACTCATTGATTTTGCCTGCACATTGATTAATCAAAGCGGGGATTATCCAAAGAATTTACTTAGGTGCAAGTATTTGTTGAGCTCTTGGTCTATGGCAACCCAAAAGCAACGAAACACCTCTTTATATCCCTACTGTTTATCCGTTGTACTTCTTGCCCATTATGTGGTGCAATTTTGCACCTAACCAATAATAGAATACAGAGCAAGTCGTGACACCTTTCGCCAGTGCCATCCTAGAATGGTATGACGCATATGGAAGAAAAGATCTTCCGTGGCAACAAAATAAGACCGCATACAGTGTCTGGTTGTCTGAAATTATGCTTCAGCAAACTCAGGTCACTACGGTTATTCCGTATTACCAACGTTTCTTGGAGCGCTTTCCAACCGTAATCGATCTTGCCAATGCTGAGCAAGATGAAGTCCTACACCTTTGGACTGGCTTAGGGTATTACGCCCGAGCCCGTAACCTTCACAAAGCAGCACAAGAGGTCGCCTCTACATACAATGGTGAGTTTCCTCTTGATATAGAGAAAATGAACGCCCTACCGGGGATTGGTCGCTCTACTGCTGCCGCCATTTTATCGTCTGTGTATAAACAACCACACGCGATTCTTGATGGTAACGTGAAGCGCACCCTATCCCGCTGTTTCGCAGTTGCAGGATGGCCAGGACAAAAAAAGGTTGAAAACCAGCTGTGGGAAATTGCCGAAACGCATACCCCACAAACGGATGTAGATAAGTATAACCAGGCAATGATGGACATGGGCGCAATGGTCTGCACTCGCAGCAAACCCAAATGTAGCCTCTGCCCTGTTGCTGACCTGTGTGTGGCAAAACAACAAGGTAATGTGCTCGACTACCCGGGCAAAAAACCGAAGAAAGATAAACCAATCAAGCAAACTCGTTTCGTGATGCTTCACCACAACACCGAAAATGGTCATGAGGTGTGGTTGGAGCAAAGACCACAAACAGGCATTTGGGGTGGCTTATTCTGCTTCCCACAAACCGAACATGTGGATGCAGAAAGCGACATTGAATTGCTACTGGATCAACGCGGCATTCAAGCCAGCAATATCAAACAGAAGCAAACACTGATTACCTTTCGTCATACATTCAGCCATTACCACCTAGATATCACGCCAATTTTGATTGATTTATCAAAGCAACCGGACGTGATAATGGAAGGCAACAAAGGTCTTTGGTATAACTTATCTAAACCTGAAGAAGTCGGTTTAGCCGCGCCAGTAAAACTATTGCTGGAAACGCTACCCCACGAACTTCGTTAATTGAATACAAGGAGTCATTATGAGCCGCACTGTATTTTGTGCTCGACTAAAGAAAGAAGGCGAAGGTCTAGACTTTCAACTTTACCCTGGTGAACTAGGTAAACGCATTTTCGACAACATCTCGAAAGAAGCGTGGGCTCAGTGGCAACACAAACAAACCATGTTGATCAACGAGAAGAAACTCAACATGATGGATCCAGAACACCGCAAACTGATCGAAACAGAAATGGTAAATTTCCTCTTTGAAGGAAAAGACGTTCATATCGAAGGTTACACACCGCCGAGCGAATAAAGTCGCTTGAGTTAAACAATGACATCACAACCATTTGTGGTGTCATTTTTCTATTACCTTCAATAACTCTGATACTTATGAAAAAAATTGTCTTTATTGCTGCCGCACTTTTAATGGCAGGCTGTAGCCGTGAATTCGTCGAAAAGATTTATGACGTCAACTACGAGCCAACAAACCGTTTTGCCAATAACTTAGCTGAGCTACCAGGACAATTTGAAAAAGATACTGCGGCGCTAGATGCCTTAATCAATAGCTTTTCAGGCAATATTCAAAAGCGCTGGGGTAAAAAAGAAATCAAGTACGCTGGCAAGAGTAATTACGTTAAGTACATCGATAACTACCTTAGCCGCGCCGAGGTCGACTTTCGCAAAGGCGTGATCACGATAGAGACCGTATCACCGACAGAGCCCCAAAAACACCTAAAAGACGCGATTGTCACCACCTTATTAACACCAGACGATCCCGCTCACGTCGACTTATTCTCCTCTAAAGGTATCACGTTAGAGGGGCAACCATTCCTGTATAAACAAGTTGTCGACCAAGACAATAAGCCAATTCAATGGTCTTGGCGGGCAAACCGATTTGCGGAATACCTCATCGCAAATAAAATAAAAACCAAAAATGTAGATTTCAAGAAAGCGTATTACGTCGAAATTCCCATGGTTGAAGACCACTTTTCAACTCGCAGCTACCAATACGCCGATATCGTGCGTCGAGCTTCCAAGAAATACGACATTCCAGAAGACTTGATATACGCCATTATTAAAACCGAGAGCAGTTTCAACCCATACGCGGTAAGTTGGGCAAATGCATATGGCCTAATGCAAGTTGTACCTAAAACAGCGGGACGAGATGTGTTCAAACTCGTGAAAAAGCGCTCGGGCCAACCAAGCCCTGAATATTTGTTTAATCCAGAAAACAACATAGATACTGGTACTGCGTATTTCTATATCTTAAAAAATCGTTATTTAAGAGAAGTCCGCCACCCTACCTCTCTCGAGTACAGCATGATTTCAGCTTACAATGGCGGTACTGGAGGAGTTTTAAACACATTTCATCGCAGTGATCGCAAACGCGCAATGCAAGATCTTAATTCATTGCAACCCAACCAAGTTTATTGGGCGTTAACCAAGAAACACCCGAACGCAGAAGCGCGTCGCTACCTAGAAAAAGTTACAAATTTCAAAAAGGAATTTAACTCGAAGCAAACTTTGTAGTGACAGTTGAATAAAAAGCGTTCGAACAACCACTTTTTTGAAATTATTTAAAAAAAGTGGTTGACGCAACGCGGGAAAATCCGTTTAATAGCGCTCCGTTGCCCGGATAGCTCAGTCGGTAGAGCAGAGGATTGAAAATCCTCGTGTCGGTGGTTCGATTCCGCCTCCGGGCACCATATTTTGATTTGTTGGTGTCTTAACGAAATGTTATAACACGGACAAAAGCACAAAGAATAAAGTGTGCCGACTTAGCTCAGTAGGTAGAGCAACTGACTTGTAATCAGTAGGTCACCAGTTCGATTCCGGTAGTCGGCACCA
>NZ_JAWPOL010000080.1:0-2258 GCF_033391095.1 Vibrio sp. Vb0667
GGCGGCTTTACCATCTCTGCCGTCATGGCAGGCGCTGCGCTTGTGATGTTATTGATGTTCAGAAAGGGCCTAACTGGTGTAGCCGCTGAACTTGACCAAAAAGCGGTAAGCTTGAAAAACTGGGTATTCTTCGCACTGATTTCCGTCGCCATGATCGCGTTGGTGTTCTTCATGTTCTCAAACATGGATATTGGTCAAAACATCGTTTATGCCATCGGTGGCGCTGCGATTCTTTACTTCGTCTCTTTAATGCTGAAAGCCAGCAAAGCCGAGTCATTGAAGATGGGCACCATCCTCATTGTGACCTTCTTGACTACGTGTTTCTTCGTCTACTACGGACAAATGATGACGTCAATGAACATGGTGGCAATCAATACTTTGAAAGGCTCACTGTTTGGCTTTATCCCACTTGAGCCAGAAGCAGCAATGGCAATGAATCCACTTTGGTGTATGGTTGGTGGCCCTATTGTTGCGGGTTTCTTCGGTATGCTTGAAAAACGCGACGTTCACCTTTCGACAGCGACTAAAATCGCGATGGCGTTTGTACTCACTGCAATTGCATTTGGCATCCTAACGTTTGCGGTCACAACCGTTGGTGAAGATGTGGTGATCATGCCTGAAATCTTCTTGGCGATTCACTTCTTCCAAGCCATTGCGGAAGTTATCGTTGGTTCAATGGTTGTGGCATTCATTCTGTCTGTTGCACCAAAACACATCGAGAACTTCTCGGTTAGTCAATTCTCCGTTGCTATCGCACTGAGTGGTATCGTTGATGCCGCTTTCTCAACGTCAATTGCGATGGAAAAAGGCCAAGAGATCACTCAAGAAATCGTACAAACCGTATACGGTGATTACTTCCAATTGCTTACTGTACTAGCGGTTGTGATGGTGGCGATTGCTATGGCAGCGTCGGTTGTTATTCGCAAAATGCTGGATGCGGCAAAAGAAAGCGAAGCACAAGCGCAACCTGTCGAGATTGAAGCGGGTGTCGAGGTACAGAGCTAATCGCTTTCGCACCGCCACTTGATTACATACGCAATCAACAAACAAAAATGCCGCGAATTCATCGCGGCATTTTCGTAATGACAACGTGACCGATTAATCGCGGCGGCCACGAAGTTCAATCGGTTGGGTAGATGCATCGGTTTGAATCATCACGCCGCCGTACATCGCTTCATTACGGCCTTTCAACGTAAGTTGCGAGTTTGCGCGTTCAACATCCACTTGGTTCGTATTACTCATTGTCATGTCAATGGTACCTGTGTATGAGCCATCCGCCGCAAATGCCACATTCGCTGAGCAAACCATCAAGCCTAATGCGATTAGTTTTTTCATACATCACCTCTGTTATTGTCTGTACCTGTTTCGATGTAGAAACAGTATCAACGTAAAGGGGGCAAGACGAGGAAACTCCTGATTTACCAAATGGAAATCCCCTTTCTTCACTTCCGGATAGATGCCTCAATAAAATTGACCGTTTGATGTCTTTGGATGATCAGCTCAACGCTATGATGTGAAGCGAGCCGAATTGTTGGAGTAAAGAATGGCGATTAATCTGGATATTCAAAACATTCTTGTGCTGAAGCGCATGTATGAGCTGCGCAATGTTCGGTTAGTCGCAGAGTCGTTAGGAAAAACATCCGGAGCCATCAGTAAAAACCTCACCAAGATGAAAACCCAGTTCGATGATCCTCTGTTTGTGCAAACGAAACATGGCTTTGAACCGACGACGTTTGTCGAAACAAACATGGCACACTTCGAACAGATTCTGATGAGTGTGGACTCCATTAAGCCGCAAAACTTTTCCCCAGAGACCTTTGATGGGCAACTGTCGATTTATGCCAACACGCTATTTTGGGATTACTTCGGCGATGAGCTTTACTTGAGCCTGCTAAAACAAGCACCTCGAGCCAAATTTTCGTTTCTGCGCTGGGGAAACGAGGCTAAAAACCGTTTAATAGATGGTGAAAATGCGGTCGCAATCCACTACTTTGATGAGGACTTACCTCAATCGGTCGCACAAAAAGAGTTGGGAAAAGGAAAAGCCGTCTTTTTTGTTCGCAAAGATCACCCCGCACAAGATTTTGATGACTTGCAGCTCTACCCCTTTTTACTCTTCAAAACACCAGGATGGAATGACTACCGGTACCCTCTGTTGGAACGCTTGAAGAACATTGGTTTTAATGCGTCGCCAAAAGTGGAAATAGAACACCCAGCGATGATCCACAAAATCATCCTTCAAACCGATCATTTCGGTA
>NZ_JAWPOL010000081.1:0-2239 GCF_033391095.1 Vibrio sp. Vb0667
CGCTAATGTCAGTTTAAATGCGGTTGCAACCGTTGACCAAAGTAATACTGCTGAGAGCCCAAATCCTAGGGCACGACGCTCGTTCATGATGCCTCTGTGTGATGATGTGCCGCTCTTTGCTGAAAGAGTAAGCGGGAGTGAGTATGTTGTACGGAGTGCCTAGTGTATGCGAGGATTTTTCATCCAACAAACTGGACATTTATCCAGTGTCTAAATACCATTGATAAAGATATAAAACATAGGCTAACTCGCTATTATGCAATGGATTCTTGAGCATCAATCTCTCATTCTTTCTTCTCTTTTTGCCGCGACAGCGAGCGGTGTCGCCGTGGGTTGGTGGGTAAAGCAGCGCTTTATTACCCAGACTCAACTACTCGAACAGCAGTTGGTGTCAGAAAAACAGCTTCACCAACAACAGCTTGAACAAGTAAAGCAAAGCCTTGCCGATGCGCAGCAAGAGTTGGATGAACTCGACAACGAGCGCGATAAAGCGGCCTTTGAAGTGCGACAATCGCACGGCAAGTTGATGGCGGCCATGGAGAAATTGCGTTACTTCGAAGCCGTCAAACAAGAACGTCAGCAGTACTTTGATGAGCTGGGCCAAATGCGTGAACAAAAATCCCGTTTGGAAACGCAGCTTCGTGAGCAGCAGGCGCGCCACGAACAAATGAATCAGGCTAATGCGGAAAAACTGGAAATTTTAGAGCAGGCCGAAGTGCGTCTGAAACAACAGTTTGAGCACCTTGCCAATCAACTGTTTGAAGAGAAAACCGCGAAAGTCGATTTGCAAAACCGTCAAAGTTTAGAAGGGTTGTTGTCACCGTTAAAAGAGCAGTTAGAAGGTTTCAAAAAGCAAGTCAACGACAGCTTTAGCCAAGAAGCTAAAGAGCGTCATACGCTGGTGCATGAGCTGAAAAATCTGCAACGCCTCAATGAACAAATGACTCGAGAAGCCGTGAACCTGACCCAAGCGCTCAAAGGCGATAACAAACAGCAAGGTAACTGGGGTGAAGTGGTGTTGGCGCGCGTTTTAGCCGAATCGGGACTGCGCGAAGGGCACGAGTACGAAACGCAAGTGAACCTACAGAGCGAAGCGGGCAAGCGTTACCAACCGGATGTGATTGTGCATTTGCCACAAAACAAGCAAGTGGTGGTCGATTCGAAAATGGCATTGGTGGCGTACGAGCGCTACTTCAATGCCGAAACGGATGCTGAACGCGACCGCGCGTTAAGTGCTCACCTCACCGCACTGCGTGCGCACATCAAAGGTTTGAGCATGAAGGATTACCACAAGCTCAAAGGCATCCAAAGTCTCGATTATGTGCTGATGTTTATACCGGTAGAGCCGGCGTTCCAAGTGGCGATTCAAGCCGACCCAAGCTTGATCAAAGACGCGATGGAGCAAAACATCATCTTGGTTAGCCCAACCACGTTGCTGGTGGCACTGCGCACCATCGACAATTTATGGCGCAACGAACGTCAGAATGAAAACGCCAAACTGATCGCCCAGCGCGCCACCAAACTGTACGACAAGCTGCGTTTATTCATCGATGACATGGAAGGGTTGGGCGGCGCATTAGACCGAGCGAACCAAACCTATCAAGGCGCTATGAACAAGCTGGCGACAGGCCGTGGCAACGTGATTCGTCAAGCAGAAAGCTTTAGGCAGTTGGGGGTTGAAATCAAACGACCGATTTCTTCTGACCTTGCGCAGTTGGCGCAAAGTGATGCATTTTCAGAAAATGAATCACCAAATGAATCGTTAGTAGAAAGACATCCGGCTGAGGATAAAGTAAACTAATCGCCCGCAGTACAGAGGGCGACTTTCATTGTCAGCAAACGCCCTGTAGTGAACAAGTGCTGCCCAAGAGGAATTAGAATGACGGACACAAGTTTGCAATCCAATACAGCGTTAGAGAACGAAACGACCCACTTTGGTTTCACCACAGTGGCGAAAGAAGAAAAAGTGACCAAAGTTGCCGAAGTTTTCCACTCAGTGGCAGCGAAATACGACATCATGAACGACCTGATGTCAGGTGGTATTCACCGCCTTTGGAAGCGTTTTACGATCGATTGCAGTGGCGCTCGTCCTGGTCAGCGCATTCTGGATCTAGGTGGTGGTACGGGTGACCTAACCGCGAAATTCTCGCGTATTGTGGGTGACCAAGGCCACGTTGTTCTGGCAGATATTAACAACTCAATGCTGAATGTTGGCCGCGACAAACTGCGCGATAACGGC
>NZ_JAWPOL010000082.1:0-2157 GCF_033391095.1 Vibrio sp. Vb0667
AACACGAGATCAATACCAAGTATTGAGTGAGGTAACTTGATGTCACACGAACCCGAGTACAGAGACTGGCAACAGATTGTCGAGCTAATCCGATCCAGCGTGGATAGCCAGCAACATGAGATGTTGTTAACCATGCTGATGACACCTGATGAGAGGGAATCATTAACTGCACGCGTTAACATTCTTAATGAGCTTCTCAAAGGGGAATTATCTCAACGTCAGATCAGTCAGATGCTTGGTGTTGGCATTGCCACGATCACTCGTGGCTCAAATGAGTTGAAGTCGAAATCCGAAGCGGAAAAAGACAAGCTGAAACTCTTACTAGAGCAAGTGGCTCAAGTCGCGAAGTAACAGAAAAGGGCGGAAATATCCGCCCTTTTTCGTATCTGGTAATTCGAATTAAAGATTGGCAGGGAAGTGGTCTGGATTCGTAAATGGAATCAGCGCCAGAATTAATGCTTGATGATACACCGAGCTACGAGTTAATTGGTTTTGGGTCAGCAAGCTGATTGCGCCGCCCTTTTGTTTGATGTTTTCGGTGCCAAACACTTTGTCCATCACATCACCAAGTTCATTAGCATCTGCAAGTTGAGCTAATACTTCTGGCGGTAGCATCAAACTGGCTGAGCGAGATTCTCCACGATGGGTATCTGATTCAATCACCATCCACGCAAACGTCACATTGCCTTCAATTCCAGCTTCTAAGCCAACATAAAAGTCTGCGGTTGGCATTTCCAATTTAGCATTTTTAACTCGATTGAGTGCGCCGCGATGGGTCTCTTCGTTAGTCATCGGCTGATCGGCGACTTCACTCGGAACGCTGATGCCGACAAACTCAAAAACTTGTTGAGGGAATGCGCTTTGAAATGCACTCTTTACCGCATTGATTTTTGCAGGGTTTAGAGAGGCGATAACGACTTTTTGGGTTGCCATGATCTTTTTACTCATCGATGTCTATTAGCTCAATTTCACTTGCGTTGGTTTGATGTTTTCGCTTGGATAACAACCCAGTACTTTCAAGTGTTTAGTGATTTTTGTTAGCTCTTGCAATGCTTGCTGCATTTCGGTTGAGCCTAGGTGCGCTTCTAGATCAACGTAGAACATTTCTTCCCACGGATTACCCATGATTGGACGCGATTCTAACTTAGTCATATTGATGCCGTAGCGTTGCAGTACCAGTAGAGTTTCAACCAATGAGCCCGCTTCCTGGGAGGTCGACATAATCCACGTCGTTTTGGCTGGAATTTGTGTGGAGACTTCAACTGGTTTACGCGCGACGACAATAAAGCGTGTGTGGTTTTCGGTTTGGTTTGCGATGTTGCCTTGGATCGCTTGCAGGCCGTACAACTTACCACTTGAAGCATTACCAATTGCGGCCACATCATCACGATTCATCTCTTGGACTTTTTGCATCGCGTCTGCTGTGCTTGCGCAAGACTCAAGTTTCACGCCTTTCATACGGCTTAAGAATTCGCTGCACTGTTGGTGCGGTTGCGGATGCGAGTACAGTGTTTTGATGTCTTCGAGGCGAATGTCTTTCGTTGCAACTAAGCAGTGCTCGATAGGTTGAGTCAGCTCACCAACAATATACAGCGTGGTGTGTTGTAGTAGGTCATATACTTCATTGATCGAGCCCGAGCTGGTGTTTTCGATGGGCAGCACACCGTAATCAGCATGGCCAGATTCCACCGTTCGAGTCACTTCTTTGAAATGCTCACAATTTAGCTCGATAAGCTCGGTATTTTTACGACTGAAATATTCGCGGCTTGCCAAGTGCGAGTAAGAACCTTTGGCTCCCAAGAAAGCGACGCGTGCAAGTGGCTTGCGGCTTTGTTGTGGGTTCACAAGGTTTTGCAGATAACCTTGTTGAAGTAAGACCGAATCTTCAATGATGGTGTGGAAAAGTTTGGTGATGTACTGAGCGTCGAGTTCGTATTTGTCTCGGCCGTTGGAAATCAGCTTAACCAACAGTTGTTGCTCTCGAACGGCATCACGAACTGGTTTTGAGGTTTGTACTTTGCTTTTGGCTACTTCAATGCTGAGTTTACGGCGTTCAGACAGCAAGCTAAGGAGCTGGTCATCGAGCTCATTCAAGCGTAAACGAATTTCTTCGAGGGAAATAGGTTGGTCAGTCATCAATTCTTTCCTTATAAAAAA
>NZ_JAWPOL010000083.1:0-2129 GCF_033391095.1 Vibrio sp. Vb0667
AAGTCTATTTAGCCACCCGACTGAGGAATTTTAGCAACGAGTCTTAAAGACGTGGTTAGCTCTTCCATTTGAAGCCATGGCTTGAGCCAAGCAACCGCGTTGTAAGAACCTGGCGAACCTGGAATTTCCTTAACTTGTACGCGAGCGTCGGCAAGAGGGTATTTCGCACGAATTTCTTGACCGCCACCTTCAGAAGCGTTCACATAGCCAAGAATCCAACGGTTCAACCAAGATTCAACGTCTTCTGCTTCCATAAAGCTACCGATCTTGTCTCGAGCCATTACTTTCAAATAATGTGCAAAACGAGAGGTTGCCATCATGTAAGGAAGTCTTGCTGAAATTGCCGCGTTTGCTGCCACTTCTGGAGATTCATGATTTGCTGGTTTTTGACAAGTTTGAGCACCAAAGAACACGGCATAGTTTGTATTTTTGTAGTGACACAACGGTAAGAAACCCAGTTTACCCAATTCCGCTTCACGGCGGTCTGTAATGCCAATTTCCGTTGGGCACTTCATATCTGGGTCACCATCATCACTCATGAAGAAGTGTGTTGGTAGGTTATCAACTCGCCCACCACCCTCTGCGCCACGAATAGCAGTACAGAAACCATACTTAGAAAATGCATCCGTCAGTTTGACGCCAAGCACGTACGATGAGTTCATCCAACAATAATCATTGTGATCAGCATTAACGGCGATACCCGACACAGGATCCACATCAAACTCTTCAAAGCCAAACGCTTCTACAGGAGAGGTAGCTTGGCCGTATGGTAAGCGAGCTAATACTTTAGGCATCGTTAAGCTTACAAAACGAGAATCTGCACTTTCACGGAAAGAGCGCCATTGCGCATATTCCAACGACTCAAAGACTTTATCTAAATCGCGCGGTTTAGATAGTTCTGTCCACTCATCAAAACCAAATAGCGCAGGAGAAGCAGCAGACAAGAATGGTGAGAAACCCGAAGCAGCAACATTCGACATTAAACGCAAAGACTCAATATCTTCTGGATGGTTTGTAAACTCGTAGTCACCAATTAAAGCACCATACGGTTCACCACCAGCGCTACCAAATTCAGATTCGTACACTTTTTTAAAGATTTGACTTTGATCGAATTCAACCGCTTTACTTAAGTCTTTATGAAGCTCTTTCTTCGTGATGCTGATCATGCGAATTTTCAGCGTAGAACTTGTCTCAGAATTCATGACTAAGTAATTCAGCCCACGCCATGAGCCTTCTAACTTTTGTAGCTCAGGATGGTGCATAACTTCAGAAAGCTGCTCTGAAATCTGTCTATCAAGCAAATTAATCGCTTCACGGAAAGTTACGGTTAGGTTTTTATTCCAAGAAACCGTCCCTTTCATCGCTTCTTCAGTCAGTGTCTTGATCAGCTCTTCTGCTCTCGATGCTTCTGTTTGTTTCGTCGCACCAATAGCCTGTTCAAGAAATGAAGTGGTTTGTTCACCCACCGTAGGATCGAGTTGTTTTTCAACTTGAGTCGTCATTATTCTGCTCCCTCAGTACTTTCTGATGGCGCTTTTTTGCCAAGATCTAGCTCACCAGCTAGTTTTGCTAAATTTTCTGTATTGTTGAGAACTTCTTCTAGGATGTTTTCAAGTTCTTCCGAACGGTCGACTTTAGTCATCAAGTCTCGCAGTTTGTTACGAGTTTCCATCAGCTGACGCAATGGTTCTACTTGATTGACAATCGCTGCTGGTTCAAAGTCTTGCATCGATTTAAAGCTCAGTTCAACCGCAAATTCAGAATCGTCATTTGCTAACTTGTTTGCGACTTTGAACTTAACCGATGGACTCATCTTTTTAAGTACATCATGGTACACTCTTTCCTTACTCAACGCCTAGAACCTCGCAGTGACGATGAAGTAGGCAAACTGGCTGAGAACTTCAACCGCTTTGTGGGTAACATGCACACGATGGTTACCAAGCTAAGCCAAGTTTCTGCCTCACTTTCTGAGCAAGCACGTACAACGGCACAACAAGCAGAAGAACGTAGCCAGCGTATTTCTTACCAGCAAGACGAAATCAACATGGTTGCGACTGCGGTTAATGAAATGGCAGCAGCAACGCAAGAGATTGCGGGTAACGCAGACAGCACAGCGCATAGCTCTGAAG
>NZ_JAWPOL010000084.1:0-2113 GCF_033391095.1 Vibrio sp. Vb0667
CCTTTATTGTTATTTTTTGAGGCTTAATGTGCCACTAGTGCGTTTTTTCGGTTTACTTGTCGTATTCGGATTGACGTAATGCTGCTTCGGTTTGCTCGGTGTTTGAGGCTTGTTTTGCGGTCTGCCATGCTCACCTTGTGGCTTCGCGCGTTCACCTTGAGGTTTCGCTTTGTAATGCTCTTTCGCAGGGCGTGAGTTCTCATCATCACGTTGACGGCGCTTTTGCTGGCCTTTTTTAGAGTTAGGTGCATGACGGAACTCGTCAGCGTTATTACCACGGAAGGTGCGCGTTTTTTGATTGCGACGAGCAGTCGAACCTTGGTTCTCTTCTCGGCTATCAAACAGTTTCGCATCAGTCGCTTTACGAATATTACGACCTCGAGAATCTGTCTTTGACGCTTCCTCGGTACCAACTGAGCCATCGCACATTGCTAAAATTTCTGCGACTTCGTCATCGGTTAGGTAACGCCATTTACCATTTGGAATACCATCTAGAGAGATGTTCATGATGCGTACGCGGCGAAGTTTAAATACTTCGTAGCCGAGTGCTTCACACATACGGCGGATCTGACGGTTTAGGCCTTGCGTCAAAACAATACGGAAAGAGAACTTGGTTTCTTTCGTGACTTTACAAGGGAGTGTTACGGTATCGAGGATTCGAACACCGCTCGACATCTGTTTTAGGAATTCGTCCGTAATCGGCTTGTCGACACGCACCACGTATTCTTTTTCGTGGTTGTTACCAGCGCGCAGAATCTTGTTCACAATGTCGCCATCGTTAGTCAAGAAGATCAAACCATCCGAAGGTTTATCGAGTCGACCAATTGGGAAAATACGCTTTTTGTGACCGATGAAATCGACGATATTGCCGGGGATATCACGCTCAGTCGTACAGGTGATGCCTGTTGGCTTGTTGAGGGCGATATAAATCGGCTTTTCTTTTGAAGCGACAGGCTTGCCATCAACACAAACGTCGTCACCAGGTAGTACTTTGGTGCCCATTTCTGGCTGTTTGCCGTTAATGGTCACTCGACCTTCTTCGATCAGTTTATCGGCAGCGCGACGCGAGCAAAAGCCCGTTTCGCTGATGAATTTATTTAAGCGTTTCGCGTTGTCTTGTGACATATCGGTCTCCTAACGTTTCACAACGGCGGTGAATTTGATGACCCTTCCCGCGAGTGGGAAGGGGAAATAAGGTCGGGCATTCTAGCACCGAGGAGGAACTTAGCCTAACCGTTTTTGATGACGTTCGCGGTTTTCTAGTTTCTTGTCTGCGCTTTTTCTTAGCAATACATAAACAGCACCACTGCCACCGTGAAAGCGTTGTGCACTGTGCACGCATTGCACTTCTTTTATTTGTTGTAACCAACTGCTGACGAAGCTTTTCATTAATGCTGGTGGATTCGAACGTTCGCCACGGCCGTGCACAATCACAACAGTACGAATATCCATTGAGATACATTGCTTTAAGAACTTCACTACTTCATCACGCGCTTCTTTCAGCGTTTTACGATGCAAGTCTAAACGGGCTTGGATAGGGTACTTCCCAAGGCGAAGTTTGCGAAATACACCATCTTGAACACCATCTCGTTTGAACTCGACGAAGTCATCGGGTTTGAGCATTTCTGCATGATCGAGAGAAAGGTATTCTGGGTCATCTTCGGTGAGCCAAATCGCTGCTTCGCGTTTGGCAATATGTGCATCAGTCACTTGGTGGACTTTTTTGTGTTCAGCAGTGTCTTGGTTGATTGGCTTAACATCGCCCATCATCTGTTGAAACAGTTCAAAATCGTCATCGTGAGACATAGTGGCAATCTCATAAGAACAGGATAGGTAGATAGGATTATATCAACGAGATGTGGCAGAAGATCAAATAAAAAACCGGAGCAGGCAAGTAACCGGCTCCGGTGCAAAGCGTTTCTAGAGCTAAGCGAGATCTAGTGAGGAGATTTGTCGTTCATGATCTTATAGATGAAGAAACCGCCGTAAAACAGCATCAGACCAAATGCCCCAAAGATTACTATCATTGACGATAGACCCACTGCATTACCAAATAGGAGATCAAGCCAAAAGTCCATATGTTTCCTCCAAGATATTCCCGACAGGCATAAAA
>NZ_JAWPOL010000085.1:0-2080 GCF_033391095.1 Vibrio sp. Vb0667
ACGACAGTAACAACAGACGTGGATAAACAAGCGGACTTCGCTTCTTACAAAACGTTTGATTTTGGTACTCAAAATGATGCTCCAGCAAGTATTGATGGACGCCGTATAGAACAAGGTTTGACTGCTCAACTGGAATCGAAGGGGCTTTCTCGAGTTGCAAGTGGTGGTGATTTATACGTTCATCACGATATCGTTGAGGAGTCGGAGTTGGTATCGTCTGGTTCTTCTTTTAGCGTCGGTTATGGATGGAACAGCTTTGGTGTGATTACATCAAGCCCTGAACGATATAAAGAACGCAAATACGGGAAGTTAGTGGTAGAGCTGGTGGATAGTAAGGCGAACCAAGTTGTGTGGAAAGGCGTTTCAAGCCGCAAGTTAACCGAATCAATGAGTACTGAGAAAAGGGAAAATTTGATCACAGAAGAAGTGGCGAAAATGTTCGAAAACTACCCATACGGCAAGAACTAAGTCCTCAGTTATATCAAACTGAGTGGCTAAAACCACGAGGCGAGAATTTCGATTGCAAATTCTCGCCCTCAGAGTTAAAAGTACGTATTACTGTGATGTAGGTGAACGTTGTGCGTGCTCTTCTTATTAGCTTTTTCGGGCTATTTCTGAGCTTATTGGCGGTTTCTGTCGGCCAAGAGTCAACGTCGCCTGAAACTGTTCACCACTACACCGTCGGCAGTGTGTTTTATGATGAAGACGCACAAGTTTCCGAAACGCCACTAGCACCACCATTTCATTCGTTTGCTAGCCTGTTAAATCGCAATGCACTGCGAGTTCATGATTCAAAATCAGAGCTTGATGAGCTCGATATCGGTTGGTTCGAAACGTTGGCTCCTCATTGGAACCGCGCTTTATCAGAAACGCCATATTTGAACGCGGGTCTGACGGCTTTTCTTGGTCTTGCGAAAGACTTCTCTCATTCAAAATATCAAATTGGAGATGGGTTAGGCTCTAATCTTATCTATCGGTTTATTCACGCTCGATAGTCCTAAGCATCTACCTTGTTGTTATTTAATGATGTTTAGGAGCTCTTTTTATGTTTGATTCAATGATGGGCGTCTTGCTTGCCTTTTGGCATCAAGACTTTTCTGCACTTATGGCGCCAGGAAGTGCAGGGATTATTTATATTGTCGTGGCGACATTAATCTTTTTGGAAAGTGGTTTTATTCCTGCTGCGCCATTTCCGTGCGATAGTGTAGTGGTGTTGTCTGGCACACTTGCGGCGGTAGGCGTGCTTGATCCTATTGCCATCATGTTGGTGATTATTGTGAGTGCGGGCTTAGGAAGTTGGGCGGCATACTTGCAAGGAAAATGGCTAAACCGCCTACCTAAAGTTCAAGGCTGGGTGAATGCTGTCCCACAGAAAAGACTCGAACAAGTCGATGTTCTTTTGGGTAAACATGGCTTAATTGCATTGTTTTGCGCGCGTTTCATTCCGGTGGTGCGTTCGCTTTTGCCATTGATGATGGGATTACGTGTGAAACGCGTGTCGAAGTTCCATTACTTTGCATGGCTGAGCGCCATATTGTGGACGTTGTTACTGTGCGGCTTTGGCATGCTCCTGCCTTTACTTCCGGAGAATATCAGCAAGATGGTGACGATGGGGTTAATGGCTGCGCCAGTGATTACTCTTACTATTGCTGTGATGAGTTTTGTGATCCTCAAGGTGCGCAAAGCGCGGTTTAAATCTAAGGCGGCGTCTCAGCTCTCTTAACAAAGGTTCACTCATGTGTAACTAGGATATTGATGTAAGCAAAAGGCGCAGAGAATGCGCCTTTTGTTTTTGGAACGGTTAACCCTTTACCGAGTTCTTCATTCTCGCTGGTGTCAGTAGCCCACGCGGTAGAGCTGCTCACCAACATCTTTACACTGTGTTTGATAGAACTGCTCTATCTCAGAATCGTTGTTGTCTTGTGCTTTAAACTCGGTTTCGGTGGAAGAGAGTTGGCTAAAGCTGTAACCACGTTCAGACATCAAGTAATGACGAAAAACGGCTCGGTGCTCTGGTATCGCGTTATGAGCATTGGAAGCATTTGCGCATTCCAATAGCGTTTCGTTTGTCATTTTGTCC
>NZ_JAWPOL010000086.1:0-2053 GCF_033391095.1 Vibrio sp. Vb0667
CCAAAAGACGACAAGCCCGAACCAAAATCGTCCAGCGCAATCATACAGCCGAGCGATTTGGCTCTGGTGAAAAAGTCGATGGCTTGATCTAAATTGCCCATGGCCGCCGTCTCTGTGATTTCTAAACAGATTTTTTCGCACGGCATGGTCGAGTTTTTCAATCGTTCGAAGAGAAAATCGATAAATTCCTGATTCCCCATGGATTGACCAGAAAGGTTAATCGAGCAACGCCCCAACTTTTCCACTACGTCTGGTCGCTGTTCAAACCATTCAAGCGCTTGGTTGATCACCTGCTTATCAATCCAATGCGCAATGTTATAACGCTCGGAAGCGGGAATGAAAATCGCCGGAGAGACGTAGTTACCCTGCGCGTCACGAATACGCACCAAAATCTCGAAATACATCAGCGACTCTGGCGACTGCAAATTCATCACTCGTTGAGCAAACAGCTCCAAGCGCTGATTGGATAACGCCTCGTGCACCAAGTTGACGCTCTGCATTTCCATCTGGCGACGCTGCAACTCTTCATTATCTAAGCTGAACAGATTGTAACGGTTACGCCCCTGCTCTTTCGCCGCATGGCACGCCGAATCTGCTTGCGCGTGCACCATTTGCGGCGTTTCTGCCGTGTGGTCGATGATACGAATGCCGACCGAGCAACTGATGAATAAGCGTGTGTCTTCCCAGATAAACAGGTGCTCACCCAATGTGGAGATAATCACCTTCGCAATATTGATCGCGCCATACTCGTCGCAATCTTTCAGTAGCACCGCGAATTCATCGCCGCCCATTCGCGCAAGCACGGAATTGTATGGCAGCACCTCTTCCAACATGCTGGCGCAAAATTGAATCGCGGCATCGCCCGCATCGTGCCCAACGGTGTCATTAAGCACTTTCAACTGGTCGAGATCGAGGTATAACATCGCATGCACTCGGCGGTGGCTATCCACTTCACGCAGCGCAGTTTTCAACTCCAACTCAAAGTGGTTGCGGTTGTATGTCCCCGTCAATAAGTCATAACGCGCCTGATACTCTAACTTCTCAGCCAAAAGTTTGGTCTCTGAAATGTCTTCACCCACAATCAGCAACTGATCGGAATCGTTGAGCGGTCGAATGTTTTCGCGTACCCAAACACTGTGCCCGTCAGCATGGCGATACTCGATTTCACGTCGCCACACATCATGAACTTGATGACTCGGTTGCAACAACACCTGGCGTGGGAACAGTGCTTTGTCATCAAGATAGAACTCTCGCAGGCGATGGCCGAGCATCTCAATCGGCTCGTAGCCCAATAACAGCTGCGCGAATCGGTTCACTTCTTGGATGCGGTTGTGACTGTCGAGCGTCACCATCATCACGGGCTGCTGCTCGTAGTAATTACGCAAGCTCGACTCACGCTGATAGAGCTTATCTTCCATCAACTTACGGCTGGTGATATCACGCGCCTCAAACAGATACTGCTTTTGTTTGCCTACCTGCTGGGAGAACGGCTTTAAGGAAATTTCGAGTACCATAGAGCCGTGCTCTTTGCTCCAGATTTCGGCTTCAAATGTCGAAACTTGTTGCTGCGGTGCGTCAAAATAATCGGCGATCGCGTGGCGTGCTTGCTCACTCCAGTTTTGATGTAACCAAAGTGGCTTATCTAAGCGTAATTCCTGATGATAGAGCAAAGATTGCAGACGATCGTTGCCAGATTTAAGCAAACCATGTTTATCCAAAATCCCCATGTACTGCATACTTTGGTCAAAAATGGACTCTAAAATCGCCTGGCTTTCACGAGCAGCCGTCTCGCTGCGACGAATGCGTTGCAAGTAGTAGCTCAGTAGCAAAATGGCCACCAGCATCAACACGAACAAACTGCCAAACAAGCGAATTTCTTTGGCGAAACGCTCCGAAAATTCCATCGGCTTATTAAAAAAGACCGCCGAGGATTCTTGCTCTGCGCCCAACCCCCAGCGCACGACTGCTTGGTAATCGAGCTTGATTTCAGAATCGCCATTCACCACCGGAGGTAATGGTTCTTGTGGGTGGTCGAGCACCTGTTCTAGTAATC
>NZ_JAWPOL010000087.1:0-2009 GCF_033391095.1 Vibrio sp. Vb0667
GCAACCGAGGGGGGCTGGGAATACAAAGCAATGTATCCTGTGCCAGAACAATTTCAAACCTTGGGGCAAGAGCTTGGCTCACCCAATATCGCGCTGCCCTATTTCCCTCAACCTGTGGTTTATGATCCCGAACTGGCAAGCCAATTGCGCTTGGTGTTTGAGACTCTAGAAAAATCGGACAATCGACTGCTGCGAGAAACCTTGGTGTACGGTACGTTGATCAAATTGGCGAGTAAACACAGCACTCACCGCGCACCACTAAAAGAATCCACCAAAGCGCAACGACAGTTACAGCTTGTAAAGGAGTTTTTAGAAGACTTTCCACAAACCGATGTGTCGCTGGAAGAACTCGCGAAACTGGCTGGGCTGAGCCCTTTTCACTTACTGCGCGAATTTCAAAAGCAATTTGGCTTTCCGCCTCATGCTTACCAGATCCAGCAACGTTTACGTATGGCGAAAAAGCTGCTCAAACAAGGGCAGAGAATCTCTGATGTCGCACAAGAATGTGGTTTTCATGATCAAAGCCACCTGCATCGACACTTTAAGAAAGCCATGGGCGTCACGCCGGGCCAATATCTTCGCTTTAGCTAAATCCGCAATATCGTACAAGGCGAGATGCCTCTACCACGTTACGTTGATAGCCTGACTTCAAAACAATTAAGAACAAACAATGGATAACACTTTGCCGTTACAAGAAGAATCAAAAGCCACTTTATTTTGGCAAGGCACACTCGCAATGATGCCGTTGAGTATTGCCGTACTGCCTTGGGGACTCTTAGCAGGTTCGTTCGCGATTGATACAGGGCTTCACCCGCTAGAAGGACAAGCGTTATCCGCGATTCTTTTCGCGGGCTCCGCTCAGCTCGTCGCGATGGGAATGATAAAAGCGGGCGCGGGGTTAACCACTATGTTGCTCACCACGTTTTTCATCACCTCACGACATTTTCTCTACAGCGTATCCATGCGCAGTAAAATTGCACCACTTCCGCTTAAATGGCGGCTATCGCTTGGTTTTCTGTTAACCGACGAGCTGTTTGCCATTGCAGGCCATCATTCTGACGAACAATTTAATCGCTGGTACGCCCTAGGCGCCGGATTGAGCTTCTATCTGTTCTGGAACCTTGCGACGCTGACAGGCATCGTGGCAGGTAGCCTAATCCCAGAACTGAATGAAATGGGGTTGGAATTTGCAGTAGCCGCAACCTTTATCGCGATTGTCGTACCCACGATTAAAAATGCAGCGGTACTTTCTAGCGTCTTAGTGGCTTTGGTAGGCTCAGTCGCGTTAAGCTATTACCAAGTGGAAGGAAGTTTGATGATTTCGAGCATTTTAGCCATGTTAACAGGCTATTTTGTCGAACAAGTGCAGGAGAAACGCTAATGATTATGCTGTCAATTTTACTCATGACGCTGTTGGTGTTCACAAGCCGATACTTGTTTCTCGAACCGAAGTTGCCATTAAAGCTTGGCACGCGCACACAAAAGATTCTCAACTACGCGAGTCCGGCCGTTTTAACCGCGATCTGGGCGCCGATTGTCTTCATCCCCGAAGGGGAACTCAGTGTCAGCGTACAAAACCCGTTTTTATTGGCTGCGACATTGGCTGCGTTGATCGCCTATTTGACAAAAAACGTTCTCTTAACGACGGTTGTCAGTATGGTGGCGTTTCTTCTTTTGCGCATTTGGCTTTAATCAGCCACCCACTCAATTTCTAACAAGGTGACGTCGCCACATTTTAAACGCCCAAGGAAGACGTCGCCTTGATGGACTTCGCCAACCCCTTGCGGCGTTCCCGTCATTACCACATCACCGTCTTGTAAAGTTGTGTAGCTACTTAGCTCATCCAAAATCGCAAATGGCGGATACAGCATCTGTTGTACGTGGCCTTTTTGCACACGAACACAGTTAATCAATAGTTCTAAGTTAAGGTCATGAATATCAATGCCCTCAAGAGGCACAAAGCGGCTAAAAACCGCAGAACCATCAAATGCTTTTGCTCGCTCCCAAGG
>NZ_JAWPOL010000088.1:0-1977 GCF_033391095.1 Vibrio sp. Vb0667
ACAATTAGGTGGGCCAAGGCCAATCCTAACGGTACTGCAATAATCGCAGAAATGGCACCAAAGGCGAACAGTTGCAAGCCCCCCAAGGCAACCAACTCTTTGCCAGAAACACCCATGCATCTCAGCAGCGAGAAGTGTCTTTGACGAGAGAGTTCTCCTGCTAGGGTTGCAAAGAAAAGACCAAATACAGCAATGATAAGAGTAATGTTGCCTAGCGTGCCAGCGATTGCGAACGTGTGATCAAATACTCTCATGGCTTGATTGTAGATATTGCTGTTGTCGAATACGCGGTCTTGTGGCAATCGGAAGACATTTTCTAAACGATTCTTCAACCCTTCCCCATTCACGCTGTCTTTCAGCAATACGCCTAACCCTACGTTGCCCGTTCCGGCAAACGCATAAAGCCAGTTTCGGTGTGACATCATCACTTGGTTGTATGGGTTGCCATAATCGTAGTACACACCCACGACTTGCCAACCTTCACCCAGTGGCGCTTGCAGATCAATGTAATCGCCCGGACGAATATCCAGTTTGAGAGCCATAGATTCACTGACCATCAAGCTCTTAGTTTGATGCAGCTGATACCAGTAGTTTGGAACACCCAGCTTAACCGTTAGCGAATCTAGCTCCCCTTCAGAAGGGCCTGTGCTGACCACTTGCAACGCGCCATGCTCGGTAGGAACATCTTTTTCCCAGCGCCACCAAACCGATTCAACTTCTGGCTGATCTTGTAACCATGCGCTCATTCGCCCAGCCGAGTTGTTTGTTGGATAAATGTAGATATCTGCGGCCAAGCGTTGGCTTAACCATTTGTCAGTGGTGTCTCTAAAGCTACCCACCATGGTCTCAACACCAATATTCGCAGCGAGTGCCAACATAAACGCCATGGTTGCGACACCACGATAGCTCATGCTTGCCGCCGCATCAGCAAAGAACCAACGCACACGAACCCAGCGTAACGTGTATGAGAAGCTTTGGAACATGTGCCACATCAAAAACGGCATGAATAGAGCCACACTCACCAACATCAATGCGATAATGGCAAAACCCGTCTCTTGCGTTTTAGGTGCTTGGTAAACCGCAACCGCGGCTACACAGAAAGCACATGCCGCCAATGCTTGCCAAGAAAATTCTCTTCCTGCAAAGCGCATTAACGATAAACGCGAAGACAAACGAATTGGTTGCGATTTCAACAATCGAATCAGTGGCCACAAACAGGAAATCAGAGCGCCCATTGCCGACATAATCAAACTGTATAAACTCGACTGCCACGACCAACCGATAGTAAGGCCAACGTTGGCGTCATATAGATCGCTCAAACTGGAAGATACTGCAGGGATCAACTCGTTCGCCAACATGAGTCCAAAGAAGTTACCGCAAGCCCAAGCGACCAAAACGAGGATCGAGAGCTCAAGTAATAGCGCTTGCGCCAATTGGGTTCCATTCACACCGGTTTGACGCAAAATGCCGACTAATCGCTGACGCTGAATAAAAGACAATGACATCGCTTGATAGAAGATGAACAGTCCAACCAAAAACGACAACATCCCCATCGCGGTTAGGTTCATGTGGAATGCTTTGGTCAAAGATTCAAGCTCAGTACGAGTGTTTCGTACCAAGGTCATGCCATTTGGCAGTATGTTTTTTAATGCGATCAGTTTTTCTTCTGGCATCTCGCCACATGAAATCGCTGAAAGGCCCGAGCTTCGCTTCAACATTCTTAATAAAGAAATGTCGGTAACTAAACGTGTACCTGATAAGAGCTTGTTTTGATCCACTTGAACAGGACCAAGACGGCTGCCGTCATTCAACTCAATAAAGTCGCCGTCTTGCCAGTTCATGTAAGACGCCAAATCTTGACTGATCAAGATCGGATACGGCGGCTTCATCAAGGAGAGAACGGGCATCTCATTAAGTGACTTGCCGTGCTGAAGGGGGATCATTGCGACAGGATCGATGCCAACGAGCATCAAGTTC
>NZ_JAWPOL010000089.1:0-1974 GCF_033391095.1 Vibrio sp. Vb0667
ACCGAATACACCTATTTCATCGCAAAGCACATTAGATTCGATGGAGAAAAACGACATCATCTATCTCGATGGTACAGAGCGTCCGTATCAGTGTTCTTTGGCGAAAGATTGCAAACTCGGTTCAGCGTTGATCATTCCATTGCGTGCGGGTAAAGCGGTCATCGGAACAATCAAACTCTATGAACCTAAGCGTAAGCTGTTCTCAACCGCCAACATGTCAATGGCAGAAGGGATAGCTCAGTTGCTCTCCAGCCAAATTTTGTATGGTGATTATCAGCAACAACAAGCGCTGTTAGCACAGGCAGAAATCAAACTGCTGCACGCACAGGTAAACCCTCACTTTTTGTTTAATGCGCTCAATACCATCAGTGCGATTACGCGCCGCGATCCAGATAAAGCCCGCGAATTAATTCAAAATTTATCGCACTTTTTCCGCAGCAACTTAAAACAGAACATTAATACGGTGACTCTGAAAGAAGAGCTTGCACACGTCAATTCTTACCTCAGCATCGAAAAAGCACGCTTCACGGATCGCTTGGAAGTAGAAATAGATATCGACCCAGAGTTGCTCGATATCAAGCTGCCAAGTTTCACACTTCAACCCTTGGTGGAAAATGCCATCAAACACGGCATCTCCAATATGCTTGAAGGTGGAAAAGTTAAAATTTACAGCGAAGCGCACCCTCAAGGACACCTGATTACGGTCGAGGACAACGCAGGCAGTTTCCAGCCACCAAAAGACAACCACTCAGGTTTAGGCTTGGAAATTGTAGACAAACGTCTCACTAATCAATTTGGGCGTGACTCAGCGCTAAAAATTGCGTGTGTGACGCATCAATTTACTAAAATGAGCTTTATCATTCCCCCGAAATCATAAACCCAATCAGCAGCAATAAAGGTAATGTTGGATGTTAACCGCACTCGTCATTGATGATGAACAGTTTGCTCGAGAAGAGCTGGCAGAGCTCTTGGATGAAACAGGTCAAGTGGAGGTGGTCGGTGATGCGTCCAATGCCATCTTGGGCCTCAAAAAAATCAACGAGCTCAAACCTGATGTGGTGTTCTTAGATATCCAAATGCCTCAAGTGACCGGGATCGAGCTGCTTGGCATGCTCGATCCTGAAACCATGCCGTATGTGGTTTTTGTTACCGCTTATGACCAATACGCAATCCAAGCTTTTGAAGATAACGCGTTTGACTATCTCCTCAAACCTGTCGACCCATGCCGCTTAAACAAAACCGTTAAGCGCCTAAACAAGGTGATCAGTCAATCAGCGTTAACTCAACAACTGTCTGCGATTACACCCGATACTTTGGATCAAATTCCTTGTATTGGACACAATCGGATTGTGATCATGGCAACCGAGACGGTGGAATGTGCTTATAGCGATATTAGCGGTGTGCATGTACGTTCCACCAGCCAAACAGCAAGCACTCAGCTCACGTTAAAAACACTGGAAGAAAAAACGCCCTTAGTGCGTTGTCATCGCCAATATTTAGTGAGCATTAAGGCCATCAGTGAAATCAAGCTGCTGGAAAATGGTCTAGCCGAAATCATCACTAAAACAGGCTTTGAGATCCCAGTAAGCCGTCGTTACCTCAAAGTACTCAAAGAGATGCTAGGTATCAGCCATTAAGTGCCGAATATGAGCGAAACATACGATCAAAAAAGGCGACCTTGAGGTCGCCTTTTGAATATTCGATAAATGGATATCAGTCCACTTGCTTGATTTGCAGCTCTTTTGGTACTTCGAAGAACATGTTTTCTTCTCGACCTAATACTTCATCGACTGAGCGTGCACCCACTAGCTCTTTGATACGCTCAAGAATCTGATTCACCAACTCTTCTGGCGCAGAAGCACCCGCTGTCACACCTACTGTTGTCTTGCCTTCAAACCACGCTGGCTTGATATCTTCAGGACAATCAGTCAAGTAACCAGGCGTGCCAAGTTTCTCAGCCAACTCTTTACGACG